>NZ_JAIUDG010000060.1:0-572 GCF_020179875.1 Paenibacillus sp. alder61 | reverse complement strand
TTGGGAAATCTCATCTTGAGGGGGGCTTCACGCTTAGATGCTTTCAGCGCTTATCCCGTCCGCACTTAGCTACCCAGCTGTGCTCCTGGCGGAACAACTGGTGCACCAGCGGTGCGTCCATCCCGGTCCTCTCGTACTAAGGACAGCTCCTCTCAAATTTCCTACGCCCACGACAGATAGGGACCGAACTGTCTCACGACGTTCTGAACCCAGCTCGCGTACCGCTTTAATGGGCGAACAGCCCAACCCTTGGGACCTACTTCAGCCCCAGGATGCGATGAGCCGACATCGAGGTGCCAAACCTCCCCGTCGATGTGGACTCTTGGGGGAGATAAGCCTGTTATCCCCAGGGTAGCTTTTATCCGTTGAGCGATGGCCCTTCCATGCGGTACCACCGGATCACTAAGCCCGACTTTCGTCCCTGCTCGACTTGTCAGTCTCGCAGTCAAGCTCCCTTTTGCCTTTGCACTCTGCGAATGATTTCCAACCATTCTGAGGGAACCTTGGGGCGCCTCCGTTACTCTTTAGGAGGCGACCGCCCCAGTCAAACTGCCCGCCTGACACTGTCCCCG
>NZ_JAIUDG010000059.1:0-707 GCF_020179875.1 Paenibacillus sp. alder61 | reverse complement strand
GCTATGCGGGTGGAGGGATCTAGGGTTTGACCAACAAGACCATTCCCATAAAATTGAGATGTTCAGGCTCAATAATGAAAGGAATGGTCTTAGATGGCAAACAAGAGCTATAGTCTAGCCCACACGAAATGGATGTGCAAATACCACATCGTGTTCACCCCGAAGTATAGACGGAAAGAGATCTATAATCAAGTGAGGAAAGACTTAATCGAAATATTCAAGCGGTTATGTAAATACAAGGGAGTGGAGATCATAGAGGTCACATGATGCCAGATCATGTACACATGTTAGTGGCGATACCTCCAAAAATCTCTGTATCATCGTTTATGGGATATCTAAAGGGAAAGAGTTCGCTAATGATATTTGAGAAGCATGCCAGCTTGAAGTATAAGTATGGAAATCGGAAATTTTGGGCGGAGGGGTACTACGTCAGCACTGTGGGCTTAAATGAGGCCACCGTCGCTAAATATATACGTGAGCAGGAAGCACATGACCAAGCAATTGATAAACTGAGCGTAAAAGAGTATGAAGATCCATTCAGCAGAAACAGTAGCAAAAAGAAGTAAACCAGTTTAACTGGTAAGTGAAAGTGACAAAAACACTGAGCCTGAACAATTTTATTGTCAGGCTAGCGTCTTTAGGCGCAGTTTGGCAACAGGGGGTTATACCCCAAGAGCAAACCACCCGTTGGACGGGTGGTTATGATT
>NZ_JAIUDG010000005.1:0-285277 GCF_020179875.1 Paenibacillus sp. alder61 | reverse complement strand
TAGGTATCTTTGTATTCAAGGAGACCTCCTTTCGTATGTATCTGTACAATTCTACGATAACTGGGGTCTCCTTTTTTTGTAAATTATTCTTCTTACTTGTTATGTCATTTTTTTTGCAAGATTGCTGTGATGCGGGTCCAAAAAACAGGTTTCGGCCCGTTTTTCCCTAAAATAGGGCCCCAAATGACCGCTATTTCTCACCGAAGGGACAATTTCGACAAAATAACGCCTCAAATGACCGTTATCCATCACTATTGACCAGCCCGCATCATAAAGAGGGATCCGGCCGCGGCAACCAATTTCTCTTCTAAACCGACAGAGCACCCCATCCTCACCAAATTACTCGGGCAGAAGCTTTTCCTTCCAATCTAGTTTCCGGTACAGCAGTGTTCCTTCCGCCAGCAGATCGTACATCGCCGAAATTTTCAAATACTTGGTGATCCCCGGTTTGTCATCAAAATAATGGCTACCGCATAAATAGGCGCAGTAGAACTCCTTCCAGCTGTTATATTTGTTCTGCAGCAGGGTTGCGGCTTCCAGCTTGATTTCCCAAGCTTCTTCCTTGCTCAAAAAACCTTTGGAAACGCCCACCCGGCTAAGCATAACGGCCCAGGCCCCGCCATAAGCACTGACATCGCCGGAAGGCAGTTGATGCAGGCATTTGTTCACAACGTCCCATTTGGCATATTCCTTCTCGCCCTGCTCCCTCTGGATCGTCTCGAGATACCGGCTGCGCGCGTCACCCGTGAGGGCCGTGAGATACCGGTGTCGAACGAGGTACTCCTCACGGTCCCCGTCATCCAATAGCCAGCGGATTTTCCGCTTTAAACTTTCGGCATCCTGGATGCTCCATGTTTTAAGGACGTCGCGAATGACGCTCTTGCGAACCAGCCGTTCCATCAGGCCAAACTCGTACGCCACGTAATAGTTTTGCAGCGTGCCTTTTAAGCAGCTTGCCGTGAGACAGCGAAAATACAACTCCAGCCGTTTCCGCTGCCGCTTGCTGTATTGATGCGACATCGTTGAATCCCCCCTTCTTCCTTATGTAAAAGACAATCTGGCGGCTCTCCAGGTTTTCCAGGCGCATCCGCCCAGAATGACCGGCAGCACCCAGAGTGACACCGGCGGCAGGTGGAATACAAAATAGACCAGCGCAAACAGAAACAAATACAGCCAGCTTAGACGGAACATGATCAGGACGTAAGTCCAGCGGCGGGCTTTTTGCGCCATCTTTTTCAGCTCGGCATAATTGGGATTATGCTCCTGGGGGTAGAGGCGGGAATTCCGGAGCATGATCAGCATCACATTGTACCGGAAGTGATAGAATTCTTCCCATGTCGGCCGCGCCTCCGCGTACTCCTCCCAAATGCTCTGAACTTGCCCCAGCTTCAGCTTCGCCTCGGCCGACAAGGCGAGGAGATCCTGATCCGGGGTGTAGTGTTCCCGAGCCGACTCGCATTGCCGGATAACGTCCTCATACCGCCCTTCCTCAAACAACCCTTGGGCGTACAGCTGCCGGGCTTCCCGATCCCGGGGTCTCAGGTCAAGGACCCGTTCCAGGCACCCCATCGCCTCAGGTTTCCGTCCCGTGCCCAGGTAAAGTTTTGCCCGCATCAATGACAAGTCGGGATCCTCCCGGAACATCCCAGCCGCCTCGGTCAATGCCGCTTCGGCCTCCTCCAGGTCGTCCTCTCTCAGGGCCGACTGAGCTTCCTGCCTAAGATCCAGGTAATGCTCGATATCGAAATCCAAGGCCTTTTCCGCAAAACATTCGTATCCCAATTCGGCGGTTCCCCGGATTTGCTCCAGGATATAGTCCACCTCCTCCTCATCGTAAGATTCATATAGTGCTTCCTTGGACTCCAGCAGCCGAAAAGAGTGGTCCAGAACCGTCCATACTTCCCGCGGCATATGCCGATGTCTCTCCAAAAAATGCATCAAACCGTTCACCCGAACGTCCTGATACTCCATATTCCACATAAAATCTTCCGCCATGAGCGCGGTCCACGCCTCGGGATCGATCCGGCGGGGGAAGTCGTCGTAAAGGTTCCTCATCTTTTCAAAAAATACCTGCACCGGATGCGGCTTCGTCCCGGTCGGCACACGAAGGTCCGCCTCTGCCTGAAAATCCTCTTGACGCATAACCGCGATTTCTTCATATATAGGTTCGTTCCATTCATCCGCTTCCCGCGCAACACTCGCCCCGGCCTGATCCGGATCGCCGGCCCGCTTCATCGCCCATTCGAAAGCTTCGCGAAGCTGCTGGTACCCTTGCGGATCCTCTTCCGGATGATGGAGCTTCAATTGCCTGGCGTACGCTTTTTTAATCAAGGACTTATCCGCCGTCGCCTCAATCCCCAATATCGACCAGTATCTCATTGCCCGGTTACTCCACCTCTCACCGCTTGAATTTCAAGCATGATTTCACAATAAAAAACCCCCGGCAGCGAATGCGGGAGCTATGTTCATTATAACATAGGAGGCTGTCATACTCATCCAGGGCGAAGGGCTTAATTGGCGGCCGGAGACGCGTTAACCGCATTACCCGAGTAACTCTAAAATCACGGAAATGTGCGATTTATCAGCCACCGATTGTTCTTCCGGCGATTTTTAAAATTAGCTGTGCTTCTTCTTCCGGCGACTTCAAGCAATCGGAGAGAATCCATTCTTTAAGAAGTCTTACTGTTCCATACTGAACGTACGAAGCAATCGCCTTCTTTTCCTCCAAATCCAGGTTTTCCGGTAAGTGTTTAATGACCATATGATCAAACTGCGGTAGTGAGATTTTGATGTGGGAGAGTAGGTCATAATTATCTAGATCTAATACAAGTTTTGCAAATTCAAGATTGTCTTTTATATATTGCAGAACCTGAGTCAGACATTCATCGATATTTTTGCCTGCCGCCATATCATTTATAACGGTAAATGAAGTGCTTTGTATGTACGTGTCAGCAATTTCATTTAATACATCATATTGACTTCCATAGTGATTATAAAATGTAGTCCGATTAATTCCTGCGACTTGGCATAACTCTCGTATGGATATTTTATTTATTTTTGTTGTCTTTAGCATTTTTAATAAAGCCTCGCGAATCAAGCGTTTTGTTAACATAACCCTCTGGTTGACATTACTTTTTTCTGACATAGTTCCTCCATTGTATTTCGACATTTTGAAAGCATCTGTCGGTTGCAAAATAGACATATGTTGATATCATTTTAAAGTGCTAGTGAAATATGTCAATGAAAAGGAGAGGTGGACGTGAAAAAAAATAAAAAAAGAATATTAACCGTAATCATTGTGTGTATGAGTCTCGTGATCGTACTTATTGCCGGCTATCAAATCAAAGAAAATGTCCGAATTAACAGAATAGTGAATTCACACAAAACGGAGCACGCAGAACAAAACAATGCTGCAAGAAGCAATAATGAGAATGACCCTGAACATATTACGACCGCAGTTCAACAGATTATGATAGGAACCATGAGTAATAATTATGATAATGCTCTACAGACATTACTTGCTATCAAAAACGCAGGTTATGAAGCTATCGAATTGAATGATTTTATGATTCACAAATCTTCTTTGCTTGTAAAATTAATGACAAAATTCTCAGGTATGCCTATTGGCAATGGCGGCAAGCTCGATTGGCCGAAGTTGATTCAAGAAAGCGGACTAAAGGTCGTAAGCATACATAGTAATCTGGGGAGCATTGAGAACGATGCTAAAGCGATAGCCGATGAAGCGAAGAATTTTGGGACAGATACTGTAGTGATTACTGGGATGTACAAATTTGATTACAGTAGTCTGGATGATGTGAAGGAACTTGCCCAACGTCTGAATCAGGCTGGAAAAGCTCTATCGGAAGAAGGAATACGTCTTCTGTATCATAATCATAATGTTGAACTGCAAAAGGTAACCTCCGAAAAAACAGCTTACGACATCATCATTGAAGAAACAGATCCTGCCTATGTCAATTTCGAGTTTGATAGTTACTGGATGGCCGACGGTGGTGCTAATGTTCCGGCCTTGATGGAAAAACTGGGTGGCCGAATGAAATTATGGCATATCAATGACCGCGGTTATACCAAATCAGGTCCTTATATGACACCAATACTGAAAGAAAACGCTACGGAGTTAGGATATGGAAATATGGATCTGGATACACTCTCGGCAATTGCTATCAAAAACGGAGTAGAAGGGGTCATCTTAGAAACTCATAAAAATTGGATAGATAACGATCCGATTAAGAGCCTCCAGGTTAGCGCAGAATACATGCAGGAGAAGTTTGGTGACCAAGAAAACGTTAAATAAAATGAAGCACAGAAATATAATGATACCGAGGCAAATTTATTATATTTCAAACTCTCTATTGCAACGGTTGAACGGCTTCTCTCAAATCCCTTTTCTTGGAAGATTGTACTCCTTACTGTGTTGCTTCCCGTGCTCACGAATAAAATTCCTGCAAATCTGCATGTTTTTTTCTTGTTTGGAACCAGAATTTCAAAATGCCTGCAAATCTGCAGGCATTTTCGACGAAACCGGCTCGTTTCTAGAAAATCGCTAGAAATACCTGCAGATTTGCATCTTTTTTGCGAATCCCCTCCGGGATCAGGCTTAAATACCTGCAGATTTGCATCTTTTTGAAGTTGGAAGGGTTGGAGTGTGCGCTAACTAGGTACCCTGACCGCCGTGGGCTAAATACGATTTGGATACCTGTGGGCGTGAATGCCGCACAAACTAACCCATGTAATCTTCAGCGATTTGAATGTGTCTCTTAAGTTCTAAGTCCGGATACCTTCTATCTAGTTGGTACAGTAACTCTATGTATTTTTTACTTTGTAGGTTGTATGCTACATCTTCAAATACTTCACTAAGAAATGAGATTTCCGTTTTCGAACATTCTTTCAAAAAACCTAATGTTAATCCTTCATCTTCACTAAGTAAATCAATTAACTCTGTCCACTTTTGCGTAATTCTAGGATCATTATCATCGAGTAAGGCTCTAGCCCCCAAAACCGCACGTACTTTCTCATTAAACACAATACTTGTGACCTCCACTGGGTTCTTCCCGGGAATCGCCAACATCGAGGAGTGGCCTGCTTGCTCGGCGACTTCCTTGGCGAAGCTGAGAGATTTCGGAGATCTCTCTTCTCCTTAGAAATAATCCCTAATCATACCCACAAATTTACTATAACTTCAATTCGGCAGCAAACGGCCTATTTTCCCAGACTGTCATCTTCCCAATCTATCCCCATCTCCTCAAACGATGTCCGGCTCTCCCTCCAACCCTCGGGGCTTTCCGCTCCAATGACTTCGAGCTCCCCGCGGGACAAAACGATGCTCCCGTGAGGATTACTAATTTTCCTCTCATATATCGACTTCAGCAAGTTTACTTGCTCAGCAGTCATATCATAATAATCCCGCCACGATTCAATCGCGGTTTCCGGCTCCATCAGTTGACGATCCAGCAAATACCCGCCGTATTGCACGAGTCCGACGATATGATCCACCGAAGTCATCGTCTCGTGATCTCCCCAAAAAGCGGTCGTTATGGACGGGGAAATCGTACCATCCTCACGCTGATCCAGCAAATATTCCAAAGTTTCGGTTTTTGCCAACTCCACAACTTCCCGTGGCGCCCCCGCAAAGAAATCCAGCGCTGTAGGCATATCCGGGCGCGTGTCTTGCTCGCTCCGAAAAGCCCCCACACAATAGTTCTCTTTGAACGTAATCGTCCCTCTTCCTCCCGAGTCGTCGACAACACTGTAGTTATCTCCATCCCAGGAGTGTTCGTACGAAAATTCGGGGTAATGGGCGACCATGATCGCATGGGCTATCGACGCCAGCAGGCATCCGCTCCATAATTGCTGTTTATTTAATCGGCTGTTTAAAACGATCGGTTTCATCTATATCTTCCTTCCTTTAGGTAAAAGCGGTCATTCGGATGGATGCATAGACTAATCTACTACAACTCAAACCACGCAGCAATCCGGCGATCTCCCGATTCCATGGTTGCGCGGGATTGACAACTTTTCCGCGTTCTTTTAATATTTTAGACATCTAACATATTGGTGGTGTTCATTTGGACCTGTACGCTCGCGTTAAACAAATCAATGAAGCCGAATATGCCATAAACCGGCTGATCTTCAAGCAGTACAAGAAGGCTCTAGCCAGTCAGCTCACCACACAGCAGGCGGTATTGCTGGACATCGTCTATGCTGCGGGAAAAATCACGGTGGGGGAGCTCGCCCTGGAGATGGACATCAGCTCCAGCGCCGTAAGCCAGCTGATCGCCAAATTGGAAAAGAACGGATACGTTCACCGTTCCGTCAACCCGGATAACCGGCGCGAAGTTTTTATTACCTTGGGTCCGCAAGGACTGGAGTACTTCGACAAGCAGGAGCAGGTCCAGCGCGCCGTGGCCGAGCGACTGTACGCCAAACTGACACAGGCCGAACTCGGGGATTTGGAGCGGATTACGGCAAAATTAATGAAGATTGCCCAGGAGGAATTCCGTTGAATTCCCCGTCCCCAATATGTTAGTTGTCTAAAATAATTAGGAGGATTAACTATGCGAACGTCTCTTTTTTCTATCCGTCAACCATTGGAACAACTAAAATTCAACGGTGCGGTGTATCTGCAAACCGGCGGGCAAGAAGGCAGGCAGCTGACGATAGGTTATGCCGATCTCGAACAAACCCGGCCGATCACGGAAAGCACGCTATTTTACATCGCATCCTTAACCAAAATGTACACCGCCGCCATGATTCTGCAGCTCATCGATCGCGGCACAATCCGGCTTGAGGACCCGCTGACCGGCTGGTTCGAAGCCCGCGCTCCCTATGACCGGGTCACGATCGAGCACCTGCTGACGCATTCCTCCGGGATACCCGAATATTTCAATCCGGAGCTCGGCAACGTGGAGGCTATTTTGAAAGGCGACTGGGAGCCTTATTTTACCCCGGGTGAAGGGTGGCTTTACACCAATACGAACTATGTTCTGCTCGCCCGAATCCTCGGGCGGACAAGCAGACTTTCTTATGAAGCCTGTCTGCGCAACAACATCGCCGGTCCGCTGGGACTCCGGCATACCACCACAAGGCCCGACCCGGAACAAATCGCCGTCGGCAAATTGTACGATTACCGGGAGCGCCAATTTACCCCGGTGACGAAAGATCCGTTGTTCAAACAGATCGATCGCCTGTATGGCCATTATGACGGAGATGGCGGAATTTATGCGACCGCCGCGGAGGTGGCCCGATTTATGCAGGGATTTCTTCGCGGGGAATTGGTTTCCCATGAACTTGTATCCCGCGCGATCACCGCTTCTCCATTAAGCCGGGGGCACGGATACGGATACGGATTCATCATTCAGGAGGAGGCCTTCGGCCATTCCGGAGGATGGCCCGGCTATTCGGCCCACGCCTTGTGCTCATGGTCCGGAGACGACCTAACGGTTCTGCTTACCAACGAGGAAGTCAGCCCGGCCTACGAGCTGCAACTGCTGGACCTGTTGAGTCACTCCGCCGCCGTCCCTCAGGAGGAGTTCGAACGACGCGCCGCCGGTCTTCCCCCCAAGCATCCCGAAGTCCTGTCTGTTGCCGGCGCGGCCGAGGAATGGAATGACCTTGAAGGAACTTATCGGCTTGCGGACGAACACCAAACTAGTTTTACGATTCAAATTGACATCGAATCAATCAGTCCGACTGTTTCTTTTCCCGACCAACTGGCCGCCGGTTTGCTCAAAGTCGAGCCCCATGTATACTGGATCCGCAATACGATGAGCTATATCGATGTGGCGAGGATGATATTTGTGGACGAGGGAATTGAAGTCCCGTTTCGAAAGATGCCGTAGCTGCGCTGCTCCACTGATGCACTCAAGCACTCAAGTCCGAGAGCTAACGGAAATAATAGCCGCTATTTCGTACATTTCCGCCTTTTGAAAATTCTAACGGAAATAATAGCGCCTAATCCCTACTTTTGCTTCAGAAATCAGGCCGTTTTTCCAAAATAGCAGCTATTGCGTCCGTTAGAATTCCAAAACGCCCTGAATGCGCAAAATAGCAGCTACTGTGTCCGTTAGAATCCCAAACGGCCCTCGACGCACCAAAGCAGCCAGCTACTACGTCCGTTAGAATTCCGAAACAGCCCTCGATGCGCCTAAGCAGCCAGCTACTGCGTCCGTTAGAATTCCAAACGGCCCTCGACGCGCCTAAGCAGCCAGCTACTGCGTCCGTTAGAATTCCAAACGGCCCTCGACGCGCCTAAGCAGCCAGCTACTGCGTCCGTTAGAATTCCAAACGGCCCTCGACGCGTCAAAACAGCCAGGGATAGCTCCCCATCGCCAGGCTAAGTATCCGCATAAGCAAAAAAAAGCTCCACACCCCGGCACATGTCATGCGCCTGGTGTGAAGCCTCCCCAGCTTATGGCCGTCCGAGATCATCGGTTATTGGCCGCAGCATTTTTTATATTTCTTGCCGCTGCCGCATGGGCAAGGATCGTTGCGTCCGACCTTGACCACGCGAATCGGCGTTTTGCTCGTTCTCCCCATCACGGTCGGTATCGTGGATGACTTCCCGGTTCCCAGCTCCGCCGGCGTGTGTCCGCAGTTGGACCAGAGTCGCGTATGGTTGGACACATCCACCAAAAGTTGAGCAACCTGCCGCACTTGCTCCTCATTGTCGAACACCAGGTCCCGGCGTTCAAACTCATAGATCAGCCCCTGCATCGGAGCTTCCATGGAACAAGCCAGCTGGATGTCGTCCACCAGGTAATGGGCCATCTTTTCGTCCAGCCCCATGCTGCCGACCACAAACTTCTTCAATGCCTCGAGCTGCGGCGTCATTTCGAAATAGCCGTCATCCGTATAACGAAGCAGCTCCGCTTGCTCCGGTACATAATACGGCTTGCCCTGGATTCGCTCCAGCAAAGCTTCCAGCTCGCCTTCTTCTCCGCTCTGCGCCAGGCCCGCGTCAACCAGCCAACCGTCCTGCAGCACAAATTCCCGCTCTCTCTGGAGAATATCGTCCAGGTGACCATGGAACTCTTCCAGGGTGAGCTCGTCCGCATTTTGGCCGTTGAAAATGTCCACCAGCTTCTCCGGCTGAAAAACCCCGTATAAATGGGTCAACGCCAGCAAATATTGATAAACCAGCGCCCTTCTGCCGCGGGCTTCCCGGAACTCCGGCGTATTGAGCCGGGCGTAGGCGGCCCGGACTTCCTCCGGAATGACCAAATGCAGCGCGCCCTCGTGGAAGTAGGTAAATAACAGACCCCGATCCAGCAAGAAGGCGTAAAATCCATACGGCACATAGTTGTCCTGTTTGGACTTGCGGTCCACCGCGGAGGCAAAAAGCTCCCATTCCTCGGCATCCAGCAGGAGGAGCGTCGATTCCAGACGGTTTAAGTCGACCAGCGCTTCATGAACCGCCTCGATCAGCTCGCTCTGCTTCATTTTGGATCTGCCGGGGATGCTGTAGGTTCTGGCCAGCGAGGCCAGCCGGGTCTTGGTGAGTCCGCCCAAAATATCCCGTAAGGACGTCTCCACTTCCCCCACGATCGCATGCCGGATATTGTTTTCTTCCATGACTTGATTGAAATCCATTAGCTTATAAACTCCTTTTTCTTCATTAATAAAGCGTGCATTATAAAGCGTCAAGCGTGCATTTTGGCTTCCGCCTCATCCCAGGCCACCGTATAGCCCTGTCCCTTGGCGCAAAAGATGGAAGAAGACGTATACTCCGGGTCCGCATCCTTATCGTAGCCGATCCGCTCCATCACTTCCCGTTCATTATGACAGCGATCGTATCCCGCAAGCGTCAGACTTAACTTCCCTTTTCCTTGGGTAAAAGAGGCCAGCTGGCTCCCGTAGTCCATAAACGTCGCTACAGGCACCGTGCCGGTTAATACCGTCAGGTCCCCCTCCGCCACCGGCGCCTCGAACCGCCCGTTGGCCTGGCTGATATCGGAGATCACCCGTCCGATGTGATCCGTGTCCACTTTGATTTTGAAGTGGTAATACGGCTCGAGGAGGAGGTTATCCGCCTTTTCCAGACCCTGGCGCAATGCTCTGAACGCGGCTTCCCGAAAATCGCCGCCCGACGTATGTTTGTTGTGGGCTCTCCCCGTCAGCAGGGTGATTTTGATGTCCGTCAGCGGCGAACCGGTCAGCAAACCGTGATGATCCCGCTCAAACAAATGGTGCCGAATCAGATTCTGATGGCCCACGGATAAATCGTCGGCATGGCAGGCATTCTCGAAGGTAATCCCCGAGTTGCGTTCGCCCGGCTGCAGGCGCAGGTGAACCTCGGCGTAATGCCCCAGCGGTTCGAAGTGGCCGCGGCCGACGACTTCGTTGTCGATCGTTTCTTTATATAAAATTTCCGGTTGGTCAAAGGCCACTTTTAACTTGAAACGCTCGTAAACGAGCTGTTCCAATACTTCAAGCTGAATCCGGCCCATAACATGAATATGAATTTGCTGGAGTTTGTCCTCCCAAACCACATTCAGGGAAGGATCTTCCGCATTCAGCAGGTTAAAATAGGCCAGCGCTTCCTTGACATGAACTTTCGGTTCAAAGATGACCTTGGACCTTAACGCGGGGGCCGTTTCATATTTCGCCTTTTCCCGCAGCGCTCCCGCGCCATCCCCGACCTGGGCCCGGCTCAAGCCGGTCACGGCAAACAGCTCGCCCGCCTCTACCTGGTCGACCGTCTTATACTCGCTTCCGTTGTACAACCGGATTTGGGTGATTTTTTCGGTCACCGGGTTCTGCGCGTCCCCGTATTCCAGGGTGTCCCTTACTTTTAGCGTCCCGTTCAACGCTTTAATGAAAGTAACGCGCGTTCCTTGTTCGTCATGGCGAATCCGGTAAACTCGCCCGGCAAACGGGCCCTCCCTAGTATAGTCCGTCACCGTCAACCGCTCCAGCATGCGGAGGAATTCCTCGATCCCGCTTCCCTGCAAGGCGGAACCGTACGCATACGGGAAGATCCGGCGCTCTTTAAACAAAGAACGCATTACCTTCATCCACCGGTCCGGGGCGTAACCGTGCTCCAAATAATATTCCAGCAGGGATTCGTCCCGCTCGGCGATAAAATCAACCAGGGCATCGCTCATCCCGCCGTCATCCGCCAGGTGGCCCGGCAGCTCGCATAGCTCGGCCCCGAATTCCCGGCGAAGCTCCTCGGCCACACGGGCCGCGTCCGCACCGATCCGATCCGTTTTGTTGATGAAGAAGAAACAGGGAATTTCGTGCTTCTTCAACAGTTCCCATACGGTTTCCGTCTGCCCCTCGATGCCTTCCACGGCGCTGACCAGAATAATCGCATAATCCATCGCCTGGATCGCCCGCTCCGTCTCGGGAGAGAAGTCCATGTGCCCGGGCGTGTCGATCAGGTAGTAGACGGAATCCCCGCAGGCGAAGCGGCCCTGATCGGCAAATACCGTAATCCCCCGCTGCCGCTCGATCTGATGGCTGTCCAGAAACGCGTCCCGATGATCGACCCGGCCGCGGCTTTTGATGCTTTTCGTATAATAGAGCAGCTGCTCCGAGAAGGTCGTCTTCCCGGCGTCCACATGCGCCAGTATCCCAATGGTCTTATTCATGGTTGCCTCCGGAAATAAACGTTCGACTCATATTATAACACAGGGACGCAAATGCTGATTTTTGCTATTTTTCGCGGCCGTTTTCCTTGTGGATTCTAAAAGACACCGATGTTCCCTGACCGGGGACACTGTGAATCTGCAGCCCCCGCCCATAATGCCGTTTTAAACGGAGATGCGTATTCCATAGCCCCACGCCGGTCCGGCTGTCCGTCCCGCTGTCCAGCACCCGCCGCCATACTTCCTCTTCCATGCCAACACCGTCATCTTCGACCAGAACTTCGGCGTAGTCCCCCCGGTCTTTAACCCGAACGGTGATCTTCCCGCCGCGGGAACGAATCGTGATCCCGTGCCGGATCGCGTTCTCCGCCAGAGGCTGAATCGTGAGCATCGGGATTTCCAGGTCCCGGCAAGTCTCATCCACGTCCCACTCCACGCACAATCTGTCGCCAAAGCGGACCTGCTCGATGTACAAATAAGACCGGACGATGCTCAACTCTTGCTCCAAAGGGGCGGCTTCATCCTTATTCTGCAGTCTGAACTTGTCCCGCAGAAACTCTCCGAACACTTCCAGAAGATCCCGCATCCGATCCGGTTCCGTCTCGCTCAGGGCCAAAACCGAATTCAGCGCGTTGAACAAAAAATGCGGCTGAATTTGCGCTTGAAGCCAGGCCGCCTCGATTCGAAGCCGCTCGCGGAGCGATCGTTTGGTCTCCGTTAACGCCCGGACACGGGACCTGAGTTCCTTCGCATCCACCGGCTTGGTGACGTAATCGTTCGCCCCCGCCAAAAATCCCTGCTCAATGTCCTCGGGCTGGCTTCTTGCGGTCAGCAGAAGCACGGGCAGCTCCGTAACGGAAAAACGTTCGCGGATTCGCCGGGCCAGCTCATATCCGGACATGCGCGGCATCATCACGTCCGAGAGCACCAGATCCCACTCCCGGGAATCGAGCGCCTTCAAGGCCTTTTCCCCGCTTGTAACCGTCGTAATGGAGTAATCTTCCGCGTCCAGGATCGCCTGGATAACATCCAGATTCACCGGGTCGTCGTCCACGACCAAAATCCGCGAGCGGTCCCCCTCCGGAACCGGCCCCGGCGGCGTTACCGCAAAAGCCCTAGCAGGCGTAAGCGCCTTGGGGCTCGAAGCCTCGGCGCTAGAAGTCTCGGCGCTGGCCGCGGCCGTTTCCGCTTTCTGAAGCGGCCCAAGCGATCTCAAAGGCGCCGTTTCTTCCGCCTTCGTCTTGGCCAGCGGTAGAGTAAATACGAACTCCGAGCCTTGACCGGGCGAAGACTCCACCCGCAGGGTCCCGCCCTGCAGCTCCGCCAAACGTTTGCTGATGCCAAGCCCGAGCCCGAACCCGCCCTCCGTGAGCATCCTGCCGGAGTCGGCCTGTTCGTAAGGCTCGAACACGCGCCGCAGCGTGTCGCCGTCCATGCCGATCCCCGTATCCTTGACGGCGATATGCACCTTGTCTTCCTTCACATATCCCCGGACCGAAATTTCCCCTTCCGGCGTGAACTTTAACGCGTTATGCAGCAGATTGAACATCATTTGAATCACCCGGTTCTCATCGGCGAAAACCTGCGGCAAATGTTCCGGGATCTCGTCGATCAGCTTCACTCCCCTGCCTTCCGCCATGTAACGGAGCATATCTAGGACCCCCGTCGAAACGCTCTGCACGGCAAAAGGCCGAGGCTGAAGGCGCAGCGCATTTTCCCGCAAGCTCATCGTGTCCAGCAGGTCGTTCAGCAAGAGCGACATGCGCCGCCCCACGTTCATGACGGTTTCCAGCTCCTTGGCGCTCTGCGGATGCAGCGTTGGTTTCTCCCGCTCCAGAACCGCTTGCGATAGGTTAAGCATACTGTGCAGCGGATTGCGCAGCTCATGCGACGTATTGGCGAGGAACTCGTCCTTCAGCTTGTCCGCCCGCTGCAACTTTGCCGCCATTTTTTTCGTATCGGCATGGACCTGGAAGTAGTTTTTAAACCAAACGGCGACCAAGCAGGCCATGCAAAAGATAAGATCGAACGGGTAGAAGACCGTCTTGATCCCCAGGGACAATTGAATGCCCCACCAAATCAGATTGCTGGCGAAGGCCGTTACGGACAGAAGCAGCAGCAGCTGGTTTTTAGGCTCTCTTAGGGACGTCCGGATCATGGAACCTATCGTGATAAATAAAGATACGCCCAATAGAAGTCCGTACAAAGGCTGAGCCAGAACGATTTCCCGGACAGGCCGGAAAACCGCGAGCAGCAAGCCGGCCCCGCAAAGCGCGGCGTACCCCGGCGACAGCTTGCTCCAGAACCGGGGGACCTGATCTTTGACGCAGCGGATCTGGAGTAAGCGATAAAGACCATGGACATATGTACCAGTTTAAAGCTCCAATCGTAATCCATCGTAAACCAGTAGCTGAACAATTTCTCGTCGCTTCCCAACAGGTACATCATCATGGCGCTGACGCAGAGGACGGAGAAAGCGAGCAGCCGCCGATCCCGGTTGCCCACCAGGAACATAATAAAGGCGTACCCCGCATGCATCAAAAATACGACGGCCACCAATTGCTGCATGGCGACGGATATCTGGGTTTCGCGTTCGACGGCCTCCTTCAGTCCGAATTTCACCGAACGAACGATGCCGCCTTCCCGCGGATCTTTATAATTCGCCGCCTGTATAACGACGTCCATTTCCCCCCGGCTATTGGCTTGAAAGGAAACGGTCTGCGGCATATTTCCCGCGGTGTAATCGCGCCCGCTTTCCGCAGGCTCACCCGACTTATGAAGCAGCTGCCCGTTTACGTAAATCGCGGAGGAACTGCGGACACTCGTAATCCGTAAACTGTACTGCCGGGAGCTCCCCGGTTCGACAAGAATGCGCAGCCGATAAGTGCCGTAGCCGTAAGGGGTGCTCTCCCCCGGCTTCAGATGGTCGTCCCAGCCTTCGGGGACCTGGATCAAGGCCGGGGCTCGCGGCCCGTCCTGCGCCCGCGGCCCGATCAGCCAATCATACGGATAAAACTCCCATTCCCCGTCCAGGGTGACCACCGGCGTTTTTTCATTCGTCCCCCAGCCCCGCAAGTCCATCCGGCCGCCGACGGCCCGAAGATGATCCCCATGGTAAAACCCATCGATCCAGAGCATGCGAAAACCCGCCAGCAGCAACAGAAACAGCGCCAGCAGGGCGACGATTCTCCAGGTAGATCTCTCTTTTCTTTTTTTCCTTAACAAATGTTCGGACTCCTTATTTCCTAAATGATCTCGCCGTCAGTTCGAATCTGCCAAAATATTCTTATTTCAAACTATGAAAAGTATAGCCCAAGCCTCTGCAAGAATTCAATTTCTACTATAAAAAAACAATCCCGGATACGCCTCGCGGCAATGTTAATTCTGTACAAAATCACAGTAAAAAACGACAAGTTTATGCGTCGGCAATTGTGCTATAATCACGTTGATTCGCTAAGCCGATAAATTTGTAAGGCGTTTCAACAACCGTGTGAGAACACACAGAAACAGGTGATTACATGTTCGAGCTGAAATGGCTGTGGCAGAACCTGGAGGGAGACCGTTCGCGGTATGTTCTGGCTCTCATCCTCTCGGTCGTGGGGTCGTCGCTCACGATCGTCAATCCGTATATCAGCCAGCGCATCGTGGATACGTTCATTTCCGGTGAACATGCGATGCAGAACCTGACGCAGGAGCGCGGGCTTCTGATTATGCTATGCCTAGGCATGATCGGCTTCACTCTGCTGCGCACAGGTTTAGCCTATCTGACGACGATGCAGTACGAGCAAGCCTCGCAAAATATGCTGTACCGCATCCGTATTTTTTTGTACAACAAAATTCAGGGTCAAGACATGGAGTACTACGACCGCAACCGGACCGGCGATCTCATGACCAAGATGACAGGCGATCTGGACATGGTGCGTCACTCGATGGCGTGGATTATCAAGACGATTATCGAATCGCTGACGATCTTTATCGCGGCCGTCGTTTATTTTTTCTCCATCGATGTGGAGTTGACCCTTTGGCTGCTGATTCTTTCGCCGCCGATTTTTATCGTAGCCTACATATTCGCCAAGCGCGTTCGTCCTATGTATGTGGATCTGCGCGAACGGCTCTCCCAACTGAACACGATCACGCAGGAGAATATCGCCGGCAACCGGGTGGTCAAAGCGTTCGCCCGCGAGGATTACGAAGTGGAGAAGTTCACCGAGAAGAACGTCAACTACGCCAAGGCGAACAAGGCGGCCGCCCTCGTCTGGCTGGACTACTTTCCATATCTGGAGTCGTTTGCACAAGCGTTTAACGTCATCCTTATGCTCGTCGGCGGCCTGTTCGTCATGAACGGCCGGATCACTTTCGGCGAGTTTGCGGCCTTTTCGTCGCTGATTTGGGCCGTATCCAACCCGATGCGCAACATCGGCATTATCATCAATGATATTCAGCGGTTTTTCGCCAGCCTAAGCAAGATTGTGGATGTCTATTATGCCCGGCCGCACATCGTGAACGAGCACAACGCCATCGATAAACGGCGTTATGACGGCCGCATCGAGTTCGATCACGTCAGCTTCAAATACGATAACGTGAAGGTTCTGGATGATGTGAGCTTTACAGTTGAGCCGGGTGAAACCGTTGCCATCATGGGCTCGACGGGATCGGGCAAAACGACGCTCATCAACCTGATCCCGCGTTTCTACGACGTCTCCGAAGGCCGTGTCCTGGTCGACGGTACGGACGTACGCAAGCTGGAACTCGACGAGCTGCGCGGCAACATCGGCGTGGCGACGCAGGACGTGCTCCTGTTCTCCGACACCATCGACGGAAACATCGCTTTCGGCGATCCCGATCTGCCGGAGGAGGACACGGTGAAATACGCCCGGCTGGCCGCCGCGCATGACTTTATTACGCGAATGCCCGAAGGCTATGACACGATCGTCGGGGAGCGCGGCGTCGGCCTGTCGGGCGGGCAGAAGCAGCGCATCGCGCTGGCCCGCGCCATGGCGGTGCGCCGGCCGATCCTCATCCTGGATGACACGACCTCCGCGGTCGATCTCGAAACCGAGGAACACATCCAGCAAAGCCTGCGCGAACTGGACCATCCCTGCACGAAGATCATTATCGCGCAGCGCGTGTCCACCACCGCGCAGGCCGACCGCATCCTTATCCTGGACGGCGGCCGTCTGATCGAGGAAGGCACCCACGCCGAACTCCTGGCGAAGCGGGGCTACTATTACGAAGTATTTATGCTGCAGAACGAAGGTATCGGAAGGCAGGTGAGCGCCCATGGCAAGGAATAGGTTCGATATCGACGAAAACCTGGAGTCCCCTTTTGACATCAAGCACTTCCGTCGGGCCATGATCTACATCAGGCGGCAGAAGAAACCGATGATCGTCGCGTTCTTACTGAGCGCCTTGTCCGCGGCCATCGCGCTGTCGGCGCCGCTCATCCTGCAGCATGTCGTCGACGTGACAATTCCCGAAAAAGCGGTCGGTCCCTTGTTCGGCTGGTCCGCGCTGATGCTGGCAACGATCGTCGTCAGCGTCGTCCTGGCGACGATCCGCTCGCGGATCATGACCCGCGTGGGACAGGACATTATTTTTGAAATCCGGAGCGATCTGTTCAAGCATTTGCAGCAGCTTCCTTTCAAGTATTACGATGACCGCCCGCAGGGCAAAATTCTGATCCGGGTCGTCAACTATGTCAACTCGGTCTCGGACGTGCTGTCCAACGGGATCATCAACTTTATTCTGGAAATGTTGAACCTGATTTTCATCGCGGCGTTCATGTTCGCCGTCGATGTCCGGCTCTCGCTCATTACGCTGGCGGGGTTGCCCGTCTTCCTCGGCATCATGCTGATGATCAAAACCCGGCAGCGCCGGGCATGGCAGGCGGTATCCAACAAGAGCTCGAACCTGAACGCGTATCTGCAGGAGAGCATCAGCGGGATCGGCGTGACGCAGATCTTTTCCCGGGAAAAGCGAAATGAAGGCATCTTCACCCGCCTCGCCGCCAACTTCCGCAAAGAATGGATGCGGGCGCTGCGTTTCAACGCCCTGATTCCTTTTTCGGTCGATAACCTGGCTACCATTGTCAGCGCGCTGATCTTCCTGGTCGGTCTGCTCGCTCTGGGACCGGGAGAAGCGACCTTCGGCGTCATTCTCGCCATGAGCAGCTATGCCGCCCGGTTTTGGCAGCCGATCCTGAATCTGTCGAACCTGTACAACAGCTTTATCAACGCGGTGGCCTATCTGGAGCGGATCTTCGAAACGCTGGATGAACCGGTTACCGTCAGCGATGTGCCGAACGCGAAGGAACTTCCGCCGGTGAAAGGCCATGTCCGATTCGACGACGTCACCTTCGCCTACGATCCGGGTCACAACATCCTGGAGCATCTGTCCTTCGACGTCAAAGCCGGCGAAAGCATCGCCCTGGTCGGTCCGACCGGTGCGGGCAAGACCACGGTCGTCAACCTGATCTCCCGGTTCTACAATCTGACCGGCGGGCAAATTCTCGTTGACGGCCACGATATCTCGCAGGTGACGCTGAAATCGCTCCGCAGCCAGATGGGGATCATGCTGCAGGACAGCTTTATTTTCTCCGGCACGATTATGGACAATATCCGCTACGGACGGCTCGACGCCACCGAGGAGGAAGTGATCGCCGCCGCGAAGACGGTCTGCGCCGACGAGTTCATCCGCGAGTTCGAGCAGGGCTATCAGACGGAAGTCAACGAGCGCGGCTCCAAGCTGTCCCAGGGGCAGCGACAGCTCATCTCGTTTGCGCGCACGCTGTTGGCCGACCCGCGGATCCTCATCCTGGACGAAGCCACCTCGTCGATCGACGCGAAGACCGAGCGCCTGCTGCAGCAAGGCCTGAACGAGCTGCTGAAAGGGCGCACGTCGTTCATCATCGCGCACCGGCTGTCCACGGTCAAAAACTGCGACCGCATCATGTACGTCTCGGACAAAGGCATAGCGGAAAGCGGCTCGCACGACGAGCTCATCGCCCGCCGCGGCCTCTACTACCGGCTGTACACGGCGCAGAAGATGGAAGCGTAAAGCCAGCAGCGCGCCTGACGCGCCACTTCAAAAGGCTGCCGATTCATTCGGGTTCTAACGAGAACCTGACCTGAAGCGGCAGCCTTTTCGGCGCTTGGCCTTTACCGCGTAGCGTTTGGTAAAGGCGTGCGTGGGGCCCGAACTTTAAAAAGCCTGCAAATCTGCAGGCTTTTTTCGCGGATTGGGCCGAAAATCAAAAATACCTGCAAATCTGCAGGCTTTTGGCGCGAATAGCTCATCCCCGGCGTAAATCCGTTGAAATTCCTGCATATTTGCATCTTTTTCACATTCGCTCGTTAAACTGGCTGAAAATTCCTGCATTTTAGCATCTTTTTCGGCTTGGGTTGATTGGTTTGGTGGGGTGGTTGGAGTGATTGGGTTGATTGGTTTGGTGGGGTGGTTAGAGTGATTGGAATGGTTTGTTGAGTTTGTTGAGTTTGTTGAGTTTGTTGAGCTAGCTAGCTTGCTTGAGTTGGCTCGGCGGCTTCAGCCCGTTCAGCCCGTTCAGCGGAATCATCGCCTCATCCCCGCAAATTCCAGCCTGCTAAAGGAAGGAATGGATCGGGGTGGCGGGCTTCGAGTGCGGAAAAGGGAGAGTTTAGTGGACCTCAATCATGATTAACGGGATTTTCTCCCGTTAATTATGTTCGTTCTCCCCCTGTGGCGCAATTTAGCGGGAATTTCTCCCGCTATTTCCGGCCTAAAGCGCCAATTTAACGTTGGTCGCGCGGATTAGCTGGAGGTTTTCCAGCTAATTGTGGATGCGAAGCCAAATCGCCCAAATTAGCGGGACTTTTTCCCGTTAATTCCCCTGACCTGCCCTCGTTACGCTATTTACTATTTACTATTTACTATTTACTATTACTATTTACTATTTACTTTTTACCCTTGTTCCTCACTTTACTCCCTTACTCTCGCTACTCTCCAACGGACTCACCGCCTATCCCAACCTGACGATCCGTCTAGCATACACATCGCAATCGAAATCGCCTTCGTCGCACATCATCAGTTCTTCAAAGGATTCATCCCTGTGATGGGGAGACAAGGGCAGCACGCCCAGAATATAGTATCCCCCGTGCGCCGCTCCCCCTCCATCCCCGCCTTTGGCGCGGATCGGCGAATCGACGAGTTCGCAAATGTAGGGGTCGTACGCGATGTACAATCCGAAGGCGTTGGGTTTCTCCAGGTTCGCGGTGTAGTAATATCGCTTTCCCCGGCAAATGTCCGCCAATAGCTCCCGGTCGATATGATCGCCGAAAATCCGGGGCGTACCTCCACCGCACAAATACTCCCACTCCTCCTCGTCAGGAAGCGAGAACCCCGACCGTTCGAACCGTTGGATCACCTCAAAGTAGTTGACCAGCCCGTCGTTCTCGCTCTCGATCAAAACGACGTTTCGTTCCACCAGCATCGGAGAAATCCGCACTTCCCGGCGCGGTGAAAAAACACTCCGCAAATACGCTTCGGCCTCCTGCGGAACTCCGGCCACCTCCAGTTCTTCCTCAATCGCGGCGGCGATGCCCAAGTCCGCGTCGTGTTCATCCAATCGATCCCATCCCAGGGTAACCGGGCCGCCGGGTACGAAGATAAACTCGCTGCCGTTCAGATCGAATACGCCGGTACTCCATTTTCTGCCATTACGCTCAAAGGTTTCGACCGATGTCAAGCGAAAAGCATGCCCGTTCCAGCCTTCGAGCGATTTTAGCCATTTTACTTTCTCGTCTTCTTCCATCAGAATCCAGTTGTCATAATGAAGTTGACGCGCTTCCTCCGGTTTCATGTTCATTCCGTCCTATACCTTCCCCTTTTCTAGTAATGGAGAGATTTCCTTTAATTATATCAATTAAAGTCGAACGGAGGTCAAGCTACACCGGGGGCGACAAACCCGTCATTCCCTCGCTATCTCGTCTTCTTCCATCCATCCCTCCTTCATCCACTTCTCTCCATCCTTTCCACTTCATCCTTTATTCTTCATTATCCTTTATCCTTCTCTATCCCTCATCCCTCTCCTTTATCCCCCCTTCTTCTCATTCATTCCTCCTTCACTCCCTCGTCATCCCGTCCTCTTTCACCTCTTCCTCCTTCATTCCTTATTCTTCATCCACTCCTCCCAGTCCGGCAGTTCCTCCAGCGTGATCGTCCTGGAATGACGGTACGTCTTCCGCAGTTGCTCCAGCTCGGTGTACTCTTCCGAGTACGCGAGCCTGCCGTCCTCCTCCTCCCGGTACACGAACGTACCGTACCAGGTACAGTTCCAAGCCCACGGCGTTCCGTCCTCGGCCATCCGGTCCGGATCGGGAACGACGCCGTTTTCCGACAGCGCTATGATTTTGGAAGTCCGTGTGTAAGATTCTGCGGTCCTAAAACGCTCCTGCTGGGAAGAATAATCCCGGACAGGCGCATAAATGTCTTCACCCATGATGTCGACGAACTCGTCGCCCGGATACCAGTCGGCATGCTGCCCGTTCCATACCCAGATCAGATGGTTCAACCCATGCTCGTAAGTCAGCCGGTGATACATCAGCTTCCATAACGCGATGCATGGCTCCGGCCCCTTGGCTCCCCACCAGAACCAGCCGCCCGACGCTTCATGCAGGGGACGCCACAGCACCGGAACCCGCGCATCCGCCAGCCGCTTCAGTTCTATCGCGATGGCGTCGATATCCCGCAGGATCAACCGGTACTCCTCCGAGCCTGTATTCGCCATCGCCTTCTTCACATCGAAGGTCGTCGCCTTCGTGTAAAATCCACTGCCCCATGTCCGGTCCGGCGGCAGATCGATCAAATCCTTCGGCGCGTTCCAATGCCAGCAAAAGGTCACGATTCCGCCGCGGTTTTTCCACCAGTCGATCGCCAGGTCCGTATCCCGGCAAGTCACCCCCCGTTCCACGCGGGACGGGGAGTAATTCATGAAGTCGAAACCGGCCACCGCCGGATAACGGCCGGTCACCTCATGGATCAAGTCCAGCTCCGGCGTCGACAGGACGCCAATCTGCTGTCCGGTCAGCATGCTCCGCCCGTAAATGCCGCATAGATATCGCATCAATCCCCGCGCCTCCGGCGAGGCGGCCGGGTGGACCAGCACCGGCTCCACCTGAAACTTGGGATCTTTCGCCACCTTCTCGCCATGTTCCGGCTCTTGCAACTCCTTGTTTGCTTGTTTGTTGCTCACTTGTTCCCTGCTCTCTAGTTCCCCGTTCACTTGCCCCCTGCTCTCGTGTTCCCCGCTCTCTTGCTCCCCGCTCTCTTGTTCCCTGCTCTCTTGCTCCCTGCCCTCTTGCTCCTTGCTCTCATGTTCCACGCTCACGTGTTCCCCGCTTACTTGCTCCCTGCCCTCTTGCCCCCTGCTCTCTTGTTCCACGCTCTTTAGTTCCCCGCTCACTTGCTCCCTGCCCTCCTGTTCCCCGCCCTCATGTCCCTTCTTCGCTTCTTCCTCATTCGCCTTGCGCAGTTGTTCCACCGGCCATCCCCCGCTTCCATTTGGCATATTTTCGCTAACCCACGACCCCGGTCCGCTCCACGCTCTCCACAAAATGCCGCTGCACGAACAGATACAGCACGATCAGCGGCAGGATCGCCAGCAGGATACCGGTGTCCACGATGAGCGCCACATGATTCGGGTCCGCCTTCGCCGACGCATCCAGGCCCATCAAAGTGGGCAGGAACTGGCTCGCATCCGCCGGCAGCGAGGCGACCTTCAGCGGCATCAGAGCGCTCTCGCTCATAAACAGCGAGGTATAGAACGTATCGTTATACTGCCACACGAACGAGAACAGCATCACGGTGATCAAGGGCGGAATCGCGTTCGGCAGCATGATCGTGAAGAAGGTTTTGATGCCGCCGGCCCCGTCGATCAGCGCCGCTTCCTCGATCTCCTTCGGCAGACCCCGGAAAAACTGGCGGAAGATATAGATGAACAATCCCGCTTTGAGCCCCGTCGCCGTGGCCGACGTAATGACGGACGGCCAGAAGCTGTTCAGGAGGTTGACGCCCTCCTTCCCCGTGAACAACTGGACCAGTCCCAGCACATCGAAGTTTCTGAAGTGCAGATACATCGGCACCATGAGCGTGCTCATCGGGATCAGGATCGTCAACACCACGAGACCGAACAGGAGGTTGCTGCCCGGGAATTGAAACCGGGCGAAACCATAGCCCGCCAGCGCGGTCGACATCGTCGTCAGCACCATCGTCACGAACACGTAGAGCATCGTATTCAGCAGCAGCGGCCAGTAATCCAGCAGATCCAGCCCCAGCTTGAAATTGTCCAGGGTAACGTGCACCGGAATCATATATATCGTCGGGTTATAGATGTCCTCCTTCGCCTTGAACGCGACCGAGAACTTCATCAGAAGCGGATAAAGGATCACAAACGTAATTCCGATAATGAGCAAAAAACGGCAAACGGACCATAGCCCTTCCAGCGACTTGTTTTTCACGCGGTTAAGACGGTTATGATTCGTCACATCATTCAGATCTTGCAGATTTTTCAGAATCTTGAGATGAGATCGATCCGCCAGTTTCAGGTTCGACGCCATGCCCCTGCCCCCTTCCTAGTTGTGGTAGAACGTTTTTCGCGCCACGATGTAGCCCATGACGACGAGCAGCAGGCTGACCACGATCGTATACAGCCAAGCCATCGCGGCGCTCAGTCCGAAATTCTGCGTCTTGAACGCCGTCTCATAAATCATTTGCGTCACCGGGCTGTCCGCGAAAGAATCGATAATCGTGTAGATGATGTTCGTCAGAATCAAGGGGCTGACCATCGGGAACGTCACTTTCCAGAACGTCTCGTAGGCCGTGGCCCCCTCGATTTTGGCCACCTCGTACAGGTTCCCGGGCACCGACTGCAGCGCCGCCAGAAAGATCAGAATCTGCACGCCCGAGTTGCTGATGATTTCATAAATGCGCATGACCGCTTCCACGATGTAGTCGATAAAGCCGATCGGGAAGCCCGCCTGCGACAAAATCATCACCATGGAACGGACATTAAACTGGGAGGAAGCCTGCCCCAGCTGCTCCGCCACCTCGCTGTTTCCGACGAGATTGATCAGCCCCGAACTCTCGGCGGCCGCGATCGCCCCGGATGCCAGGATGACGGGCAGGAAAAAAATCGCCCGCGCCAGACCCCTTCCACGAAATTTCTGATTAAGCAGCACGGCCGAGAACAGGCTGAAAAAGAGGATCAGCGGCACGTCCACCGCCATGCCCCCCACCGATTCCGTCAGAATCCGGTTGAAGTTGGCGTCGACGAACAGCGCGTCGTGGAAATTACTCCAGCCGACGTTTTGCAGCTCATAGCCCTGCGGCGAGACCATCAGCTTGCTGAAGCTGAAGCGGATCGACTGAGCCAGCGGTCCCGCAAACAGGAACAGAAAACCGATCAGCCATGGGGCGATAAACAAAAGACCGAGCAGGGAACGTTTTTGCGTTAAAGATATCGATATTTTCGGTTTCACCCCTCGTCACCCCCTGCGGTAAAATCCTGCGCTTCCACGGTCATCCCGTTCACGGTCACCGGCCGGTCCGTATAGTTGATCAGGATGGAGGCGCCGCCTTCGTATTTCACTTCCACCACGCCCGCCGCATGCCGGACATGCTCCAGGATCGGACGGCTGCGCAGCGGGCCGAGCACCTCGCTTGCCTCCCGGTAGAATTTAACGGCCTCATCCCGCCAGGCCTCGGACTCCACCGAGAACATCCCGTCAAACCGCGTGAACTTCAGCGTTGGCGTCGGCTCGGCGGACCACAGAAAGTGCGGCTCCGTTCCGTACTCCACGGATTTCAGCAGCTGTTTGCGCAGGTTCTGCTCATCGGCCAGATTCAACACCGCTCCGGCATAATCGAGATACCCGTGAATGACCATTTGATAAAAAGGAACCTCCTCATCCGTCAAGCTGAACCGGCTGCTTGCAACCGGAACGTCGATCACGTGCTTCGCATAGGGCCAGCTGTAGGCGTTGGCGTCCGAAACCATCAGGTCCGGAAACGCCTCGCGCAGGACTCCCAGCCGCTCCGTTACGATTCCCTTGGCTTCCTCGCGGAACACGACCCGCTGCACCCGGTAATCCGAACTCAGAACGCCGCCGAGATCGCGCAGCGACAACCTGCTCACGCCGTATTTGCCGTAACTGTCGGCGAATTTATCTACGTAATAAGGCAGCTTCGCGGGGGACAAAAGATAATACGTCCCGTAATACATATCCTGCCGGTTCAGGTTCCGGTCATAAGGATGCAGCTCCGCGATTTCCCGGGTCACGAACCGGGCCGCGTCCGCCGACGGATTGAAATGCCCGTCGTCCCGGTACACGTACTGGAACGCCACATCGGGATAGAGGGCTCCGCCTTGTTCTGCAAGCTGAGCGGCCAATTTCTTCAGGCCGGCGCTCCCGCCAAGCCCGCGGTCCGGCTGCGCCTTGACCGGCGGCCGATGATGCATCCCCTTGCCGAACCAGCCGAGGTAGCGCATCCGCACATTGGCGACGCCCTCCTCCGCGAGCGCCTGCGCCATGTTCCCCGCCTCCGCGAAGCTCGTCATCGGCACGACCGCATCATAAGGGATGCCCAGGAACGATTTTTGTTTATCGATGCTGCCGAGCACATCCACGTAAAAAGGCAGGTTCCCGCCTTCTTCCAGCGGACGGAGCTTGCCGTCCTTCGCCAACTGCTCCCGGTACATCCGGGCCATCCCCGAATAGCTGGCGTCCGCTCCGGTCAGGAACCGGTAGCGCACCGTCAGGTTTCCCCGGTAGAGCTCGTCGCTCAGCAGCTGAATTTCCTGAATTTGATCGCCCGTATAAAGTTCCAGTTCGTCTTCGCCGCGCACGCTAAAGCGGCTGAACACGTAGTTGTAGGCATTTTGCTTGCCGCTGACGTCCGCGGCGACGCTGGCGATTGCGTCGCCTTCCTCGATCACCGCAAACCACCCCGTATCTCCGGCTTTCATACCGTACACCGGCATGGCCGCCTTCCGGGTCACTTGCCCCCGGCTCACGCTGTTATCGTTCGGATCGTCGCCGTACACCCGCTGGACGTATTGCTCCTCTTTGATTTTCCCATTATTGAGCCGGATCAGAGCGCCGCTCCCGTCGGGAACCAGCATATAGCCGTCGTCTTTCGTGCCCGCCGCGCCGAAGAAGCGCAGCAGGTCGATGCTGCTGATCCGGTGCTTCTCGCTCTCCGTCACCCGGGCCAGCGGCACCGTCACGACGAGAGCGTCGCCGTCCAGCCGATACTCCAGCGGCACGCTAAACTTCGGCTTTTGCGCGCCGCCCCCGGCGGCTGTCCCGCTCGCCTCATTGTCCGCGGCTAGGTCCTCCGCCGTATACCCGGCCTCCTCGAAGGCGGCCAGCATTTTTTTCAGGACGAGCGGTTTCTTCACCTGCTCATCCAACCGTTCCAGCAAATCCGCACCGTTCTTGACCGGATAATAGCGGGCCTCGACATAAGCGGCCAGCGTTTCGTCCAGCTTGCTGAGCACCTTCTCCTCCAGCCGGGCCTTGGTAATCCGTTTCGGCAGCGCGTCGATGCCCAGCGAGACATCCCCCAAGGTGTACGTCACCCGGAGACCGTTCTCCAGGCTTTCCGCCGTAAAATTCCGGTTGACCACGCTCCAGGGATAACTCCAGTACGTCTCCAGAGTGCCGATTTCATCGCGAAACGAGACGGCGAACTGGGAGGACATCACCTCTTTTTCGAACGGGGACGCGATCGCGTCCTCATTGCGCCCCGCCGGATTGCTGTACCAGACTTCCCCGCTCTTGCGGTCTTTGGCGGCGACCTCGGCCGTCTGCTCGTTATAATACAGGGCCAGCGCTTCGTTTTCGGCCACCAGGGTCATGCCCGGAACGCCGCCGGACCCGGCATCCGGGAGCGCGCGCAGCTCCTTGCCGGCCTCGGGCGCCACCGGCGCCGGCTTGTAATCGGCGGGGTCGGCAGCGGGCGCCCCCTGGTTCAAGAGCAGAAATCCCCCGGCGATTGCCAAAATGACGGCACAGGCGAGCAGCGTTATCGTCCGTTTTCTTTTTTTCACGTCTTCCGCCCCCTACACCCTAAATATGAGCTCTCGGTAGATGTTTGCGATGAATTCATAGATTTGCTGCAGCATGCTGAAGATGAGCGTGCCCAAAAAGACGATAATCCCCATCACAATAACCGTCAGGATCATCGTCAACACCGTTTTGGAAGGGGTGTACTGGTGCACGGTCATGATTCCGACGAACAACAGCCCGAGGAACCAAAGGGCGGCCACCGTATTCAGCAGATAGTAGAAGGCCGTCTCCTCCTGCACCATAAACCGGCTCGCGAGCGTCATCGGCGGATAGATCAGCACCATCGGAACGAGCGCATACGAGGTCGCCATCACGATATCCCTGAACTTGCCCTCCCCGCCCATGAGCGTCGTCACCGACCAGTTGGCGGTACACCATAAGAAAAACGGAAAAAGAACGAAAACG
The DNA here is from genome assembly GCF_020179875.1 of Paenibacillus sp. alder61. Taxonomy (NCBI): domain Bacteria; kingdom Bacillati; phylum Bacillota; class Bacilli; order Caryophanales; family Paenibacillaceae; genus Paenibacillus; species Paenibacillus sp. alder61. The sequence continues at coordinate 258,162 of NZ_JAIUDG010000005.1, read as the reverse complement.
ATCTCGCTAAGGCTGTTCATCCGCCGGGGATCGTTAAAGTTGACGAGAAACCCGGAAAACTGCTTCTGCACGATCATCGCCAGGATCAGCAACGCCACAATGGCCAGAGCCACGCGCAGCCTCCCTTTTTGTTCGTATTTCATATCCCAAAATCCGTCGAACGGATGAACGATCACATGGAGCGGAAATTTAAGATAGTCCTGCTTCATGGCCTCTTTTCCCCCTTTGCTTCCAGCGTCTCGCGATCCTGTATGCGGCAAAGGCCAGCGCGGCCGTGAGCAGCACTGACATCACCGTGCCGAAATGCTCCTTCATAACCTCTCTGCGGTACCTTTTATAGGCGACCGAATAATTTTTGCGGTCCATCCCGAGTTTGAAATACTCGAGCGCTTCCTTGTTCTGTTTGCGCATCAGCCGGGCCTTGCCGATTCCGATATACGCGATGTCATAATTGCCGTTCAATTCGAGCACCCGGTTCCAGTAGGCTTCCGCCTCGGCATCCTCTCCCCGGTAATGCAGGCGGACCGCGGCGTTGACGTTCAGGCCGAACTCCGTCGGTTCGAACATCACGACGCTTCCTTTTCCCCGATCCAGGACAAACTGGCGCTCCCCCATCCGCTCGACGGCGACCGGCGTCTTGAACAGGCCGAGCTGATTGCCGCGTCCTCCGTAGATGTAGAGCAGGTTGCCGTTTTCGTCATACGTGAACACCCGCCCCTGCGTCGAATCCAGCGCACTGTACATCCCGTCGCCCAGCACTTTGATGTCCACGAATTTGGAAGGGCCGGTCGTCCTGCGATAATAGATATCCCCGGCCACGTCGTAATAGCCGAACCGCTTCAGCACGTCCTCGCCGGACGGGTTCAGGCGCTTGATCGGCTCCTTCGATCCGACGTCGATATTGGTCGCGTAAACAAAGCCTTTGTGATCGATATCCAGATTGGAAAACTCGGTCGGGATAAATAGCGCCATCTGCGCCATCTGCGCCTTCGTGGAGACCAGCCGCCAGAAATAATCGATATAATTGCGTTTCACCTTGATCGTTCCGATATATCCGATGAAATCCCCTTGCTCGTCGAATTGCATAATGCCTTCGTAGACCCCGCGGGCGACCACAAATACCCGACCCGCTTCATCGACCGTCACCTTGAGCGGTACGAATTGGAATCCCTGCGGCAGCACCTCCGACTGCGGATTTTGAATGATGCGGATCAGCTTCCCTTCGGGACTCAGCACCACGACACGCCGGTGATCCGTGTCCGCCACGTAAATCCGTTCCTCGGCGTCCGTGAAAATCCCCGACGGATTGGCGAATCCGTCCGGCTTGCCTTCATTGTCGAAGGAGGAAATCACCTCGGCCTCATTCAGATCTCCGTCGATCCGCACGATCCGCTGGTTGCCGGAATCCAGCACGTACAGCAGCCCGGATTCCGAAATATGCAGATCCGCCGGCTCCACGAAATCGCCGACGCCCAGCTCCTTGCCGGTAATCGACCGGCCCGGCAGATAGGCGGCCGGCATCGGCGTCGCTTCCTCCCAGTAATTGTAGTTGTAGCTCTCATACGGTGCCGGAGCGGGTTCGGACGCCGGCGCCGCCGGGGAAGCGAAGTCCGCCGCTTGGGGCGACGAACCGTAAATCTCGCCGGAAGGAAGCAGGAGTGCCGCGATGAGGGCCGAAACGATCCATTTTTTTGCTGTCATGGGCTCCCTCCTAGTCTTTCATGCCCGAAGTGGCCATGGTTTCGATAATCCGGCTTTGCGAGAACAGGAACAGCGTGATCGGAACGCTCATGAGGATAAGGGCTACCGCCGCCCCAGCCCCGGCCCGGGCAATCCCGCCCAGAATGATCTGATTGGCCGCGTAATGAAGCGTCTTGAGCTGCTCGCTGTAGATAAACCCGTTCCCGTCGCTTCCCCACAGCATCTGGAAGAGCAGAATGATCAGCGTCAGCCAGGCCGGCTTGACGTTCGGCATCACGATCGACCAGAAGATGCGGTACTCGCTGGCCCCGTCGATCTTCGCCGCCTCCAGCAGCGCGTCCGGAATCTGCTCCATGAACTGTTTCATCAGGTAAAGCCCGAGCGAGTAGGCGAAAGCCGGAATAATGACCGCCCAATACGTATCGACCATGCCGAGCCAGGACAGGATCATATAGTTCGGCGTCTGCGTCACGACCGGCGTAAACATGAGCGACAGTACGACCGTCGTGAACAGCAGCGACTTGCCCGGGAACTTGTGCTTCGCCAGCGGATAAGCCGCCGCCGACGCCAGAATGACATGGCCGACGATCCCCATCCCCGTAATAAACACCGTATTGAAGATGTAGCGGGAGAACGGGACCCACGATTGGCCGAGCAGGTTCATCAGATCCAGGAAATTGTTCCATGTCGGATTGCGGACAAACAGCGTCGGCGGAAACAGAAAGATTTCATCCAGCGGTTTGAACGCGTTGTTGATCGCGTACACAAGCGGGAGCGCCATGAACGCGCCGAACGCCGCCAGCATCAGGAATAGAAAAAAGGTGCCGGCGAACGAACGGTTTACCCGTTTTTTTCCGGCGCGGAGCTTCAGCTTGAGCTTCACGGGACGTCCGCCGTCGTTCCCCAGTCCGGTGCCGGGCATCCTGGTTGTTGTTTCAGCCTTCACGTTTACTCACCCACCTTGTGCAAAAGTTTCTGGACGATCAGGTTCGTGCCGACCATCAGGACGAACAGGACGGTGGCGATCGCCGAAGCAAAGCCCATCTCGAACCGCGTCGTCCCGTAGTCGATCAGGTGAGTGACGATCGTTTCGGCCGCGTAATTGACGCTCGGAAACCCGGCCAGCGCAATCGACACGTCGGCGACGGCAAACGAGGTGGTCAACTGGATGACCGCTCCGAACATCAACTGTGGCCGCATGGACGGCAGCGTGATGAACCACAATTCCTGCCAGCGGTTGCGGATGCCGTCCACGGCGCCGGCTTCGTACAGCGTTTTGTCGACCGTCTGCAGCCCGGCGATAAACGCCAGAAACCCGGTCCCCAAGCTGAGCCAAAGCTGAACGAGAATGATGATCGGCATGATGTAGCTTTCCGTCTTGAGCCATTGAATCGGCTCCAAAATCAGGCCGAGTTTGATCAGAAACCCGTTGACGATGCCGTACCGGTCTCCCGAAAAAATGATCAGCCAGATAAAATACACGTTCCCGGATATCGAAGGCGCGTAAAAGACCAGCGTCATGAACGCCCGCATCTTCGGACCGAGTTCATTGATGATCCAGGCAAAGATAAAGCAGGCCAAGTAGCTGACCGGTCCGGTGACCGCCGCAAACAGCAGAGTATTTTTCATCGCGGTCAGAAATATATCGTCCTCCAGGAACAACCGGGTATAATTGTCCCACCCGACGAACCGGGGAAACTCCAGCATGTTGAAATAGGTAAAACTGAGCACGATGGAGATGAGGACCGGCAGCACCGTAAACAGCATGAACAAAATCATATAAGGGGCCAGCAAAATATAGGAGTGCTTACTGGCCTTCATCTCCCGCCATTTCAAGGCCCACCACGAACTAAGCATGTCGATTCCCCCCCTACTCCCGCAGCCCGCCGAATTCCTTCTGCTTGTTGCGGATTTCATCGTGGATGTACTGCACCGAATCCATGATCGCTTCCCGCGGTTCGATGCCGCCGATGACCGACCGGTAAAACGCGTTGAACAGATGCCTTCCCGTGGCGTAGCCGCCGGGAACCTCCGGAATGCCTTCGACCCAGCGGAACTGCTCCTCCAGGCTTTCGAAATCTTCCACCGGCCAAGGCAGCTGTTCCAAAGCCTTGATATTGGCGGTCGGATAGCGGGCGGCCGCCCCCATCAGGCCTTCCATTTCGCGGCCGTAGCTCGTTTGCGTTTCGTCACTCGTCCACCATTTCATAAATGCCCAGGCCGCCTCCTTGTCCGCGGCGCTCTCCAGCATCAGCACACCGCTTCCGCCCGCGGGAACGGTGCGATCGAGGCTTCCGTCCTCCCGCTTGGTGCCGGGCACCGGCGCGAAGCCCCACAGCCCGCGAATTTCCGGAGCGAAAACGGCAAGCTGGTTATAGGTGGTGTAGTCGGCGATACCGATCGGCATTTGCCCGGTCCGGAAGCGGTTGGCGAAATCGTATTCCCGCTCCAGCTTGTAGTCCGTGTAGTATTCCGTCCACTGCTTGAACGACTCGATCCCCGTCTTGGAATCGAGATCCGATTCCGTGTCGGCATCGCGGTAAAACTGACCGCCGTTCTGCATCAGCAAAGTGGCGTACATCGAGTTCGGCGGCAGCGTCGTCCACTGGTTCGGCGCCTGGGTGACGACAGGCAGACCGAAGCCCATATGGTTCTTGTTCAGGACGGCCAACAGGGCGGCGACGTCATCCCAGGTCTCGGGGACCTTTAGGCCCAGCTCGGCCAGGACGTCCTTTCGGTAAAAGAGCATGTTGAACGTCTGCGTTTCCGGCAGCGCGAAGACGCCGTCGCGATACTTGTAAGGGACGATGGCGCTCTCCCGGAACCTTGCGGCGACCTCTTCATAGTCGCTGAACTGCGTCAGGTCCGCGGCCGCGCTCCGCATGGCGAAATTCACCGGCAGGTCGTTGCCGATCTGCATCGCCACGTCCGGACCCTGTCCGGCCAGCGTGGCGGGGAGAATGGTCCCCATGTTGACCAGCTTCAGATTGACGTTGATGCCGGTCTGCGGCGTAAAGGTTTCGTCGATCATCGCTTTGATCGCGTTCGCCTGATCCCGGCCGCTGCCGATCCAAACCGTTACGGTCCGCTGGTCCTTCTCTTCGGCCACGTTGCCGATCCGGTTGTAATCGATAAAGAACGAAGAAGCGAACGTCGACAATTCGTGCACGATTTTGTCCCCCGCCCCGAGTCCGCCGTCCGGCAGCTTCTTGTCGGGGGAGGCGACGTAAATCTCGTCGATCATCAGCGGCTGCTCCCTGGCCTGCTGCAGCCAGGTGCCGAGCCCCCCGGTGTTCGTCTTGTACGTTTCCAGCCGCCGCGGGATCGTCTCCGGCTCCTCCACCATCTCTTCCAACTGGAGGGCCATCGTTTTAAGCAGCGCTTCCTGGTCGCCGGATTGCCCGGACAGTTCCACCAGCCGCGCGCTGACCGCGCGCAGGCGTTCGCTTTCCGTCCGGAACACCTCCAGCAGTTCGGGAATCCGCTGCTCGACGCGGTAATCCCGGAATTCATCCGGCTTGGTGCCGGTGATCATCAGAACCTTGCGGTACATGGCGTTCAGGTTGAGCAGGCTCGCCTCCACCTGCCGCAGCAGCGGAGCGAATTCGCCGAGGCTGGCCTCCAGGCGCAGCACATGCTTGCCTTTGTCCAGCTTGAACAGGTACGGGTCGTCCCCGCCCATCACATCGACTCTGTAACCGCTGTCATAACGAAAAGCGGCCCGGTTCATTTCCGCGAACGGTACTTGTCCGTCAATCGTTAGCCGGCGGGTCGCATAGATCCCGCGCACGAAGTTTTGTTTGGAGCGGAAGCCGATATGGTACAGTCCGGTCTCGGGAACCTCGACTTCCCATTCCAGCCATTGCCCCGGCAGCCGCCAATTGTAGCCCCCGATCGTATTGATCCTTACCTTCGAAGCGCTGTACGGGGTGACGCCCGGACTCGACCGCTCGCTGAGCGGATACAGCGTCGGCGACGATTTGGCGACGGCCTGCTCCGCCTGGACAACGATCATGTGCCCGGCGGTTTCCCGAACGCCGCCCTCCGCTTCGTACCGGGCCTTCACCTGCTCATACGGCAAGGCCTCCGGCTGCTGAAACAGCTTCAGACGGTGAATCACCATCGGCTCCCGGGATGCGGTCAGCGTCAGCGTGTGTTCCCCCTTGTCAAAATAAAACCGGAACGGCTCCGTCACGTATCCGTCGGAATCCTTGAACACCGTCTCCCGCCAGGCCGGCCGTTCGACCTGCTTCGGCCTCAGCTCATTGCCCTGGTTATCGCGCTCGATTTCCGGCTTCGCGTTGTCCCAGATCCGGTCAAATTGCAAATACCCCGCCTCCTCAAAGGGGAAGCGGCCATCGATCTTTAAAGACCGCTCGATGGAAGAGCTTTTGCCTTCCACCGGATAGTAAAGCAGCGACAAATTGTAAAGGCCCGCTTCCTCCACCCGGACCTTCCATTCGACCTCTCCTTTTTCCCCGGTGTAAACGGAGAGCCCCTCCTGGCCCTCATAGTCGCGGAGCTTCCGGACCTCCGCATTCCCGGCGCGGGCATAATCCGCGGCGGGAATGACGATTTCCGCTTCCGGGCGGGCGGCGTTCTTGTACCCGGCTAAATAATCGTCATAGGCGGGGCTGGAGGAGCTTTCTTTTCCCCCCGCCACCAGCTTGATATCCGGAAGCCGCGTCGCGGTTGCGGTCTTGCCGGATCTCGCCGAACCGTCGCCCCCGGCAAATCCCCCCGCGAGCCAAACGACCAGCACGATCGCGGCCGCCGTGACCAGCAGCCAGCCCCATCCCTTGCTCAGTTTTCGTATCCCTGTCAATGTCCATCCTCCTCGCACCCGGGTGTGGAACAGGAAAGGGACGCGGCAGCCCGTACACGTCCCTTCCCTCCCTTGCTATTCAGGCATGCGGTACTAGCATTTGGTACTGTCTTGGCCGCCTATTTGCCCAGCTTGTCGACGGCGGCTTGCGCCTGCTGTTTGTATTTTTCCGCTGTGGCGGCTACGGATTGATTTTTCACGATAATATCTTCGACAAAAGCACCCGTAGGATAGTTCGGATACGCCTCATCCACGGTAATGACTCCGGTTCCCGAGATATGCTCGCGGATCATATCGATGTCCTCCTGATTGGCGTAAATGCTCTCCATATAATCCTGGCCGGGATATTCCTCGGTAGGCGGGATATCGAAAGTCTCTTCGTAGATTTGGTAGACGATGGCCGGATCTTTCACGCCTTTCGGAATGAACTTGGCGGCCGCCGCCGTAAAGGCGTAGGTCTGCTTCGGTGAGCCCTGCGGCCCGTTCGGAATCGGCACTACGCCGACCTCGAAGGTCAGGTCCTTCAACTGCCATTCCGCCGCGACAAACATCGCCACATTGCCGTCCAGGAAGGTGTTCGTTTCCTCCCAGTTTGTTTTGTTGCCGGATTTTACCCGCACGACCTTATCGACGTTGTACAAGCGGTTCACGAATTCGGCCGCTTCGATCGTGCGCGGGTCGGACAGCATTTCCTTGCCGTTCTCGTCATCGACGATTTTGCCCCCATTGGCCGCCGTAAAATGCTTCACCGCATCGATCGCCCAGCCGGAAAAGCCCCATACATCCGTCTTGCCGTCGTTATCCGTGTCTTTCGTTGCTTGCTTCGCAATCTCCAGAAATTTATCCCAGTTCCACTCTCCCTTGTTATATAGCTCCTGCAGATCCGGAAGCCCGAGCTTCTTAAAAATATCGCGATTGTAATGAATGCCCAGCGCGATCGTGCCGGGGTTGTCGAAGGCGTACTCCCCGCCCCCCAAGGCCGGAGATTTGATCATCAAGTCGGCCTTGTTGTTGATGTTGTTCTTCTCGGTCGTAAATTCGCTGATCGGAAGCAGCTGCCCCTTCAAAATCGCGGGCAGCGCGGACTTATATTCCAATTGGACGATATCGGCGAACGGCTCGCCGGCCAGGACGCTCGTCGTAAATTTATTCATATATTCCTCAAAAGGGACGTTGACGAATTCGATTTTGCAGTTGTACTTCTTCTCGACTTCGGCGATTTTTTCGAGGCGCGCTTTCTCACCGGCGGTGGCCCCTGCCGGCTTCAAGTCCCACCAGGCCGCGACTTTGATCACGCGGCCGCCCAAGTCGACGGCAGGCTCCTCGGCGGCAGGCGGCTCGGATTCGGCCGTATTTTCCGGGGCCTTGTTGCCCGTTTCCGGAGCGGGCGGCGGTGTGTTTCCGGCCGCATTGTTACCGCCGCCACAGGCGGAAAGCAGAAAAATCAAACAGAACAAAATCAAAGAAAGCCCTTTCATTTTTCTCATGGTTGAAACCTCCCCATTGTTCTATAGACCTTGTCTTGCATGGAACCCCGCTTGTGATTTCTTCTTGATCCTTCCCCACGCTCAGTACCTTTGTTTTGTTTGTTTTGCATAGTTTAGCTAACAGTATAGATAACTAGACATAACAAAATTAAAATTATCACCACTCCTTGTTATTGCTATTTGCCAAATAATATACCTCTATCTATAAACCACGTCAATAAAATTATGCTAACGTTTACATTTTTATGCTAACTTATACTAGCCGGACACAAAAAAACCCTGCAATGCGCACATTGCCAGGGTTTTTATACTAACAGCCTGTCTCACCTGTCTCTAAAGTTCCGGTTCTTTCTGGGTTTTCTCCCTCAGCACGACCTCGGCCTGGATCAGAAGCTTCTCCGGGTTGGAGTACGGGTTGGCCATCCGCCATACCAGCTTGTCCACAGCCCTCATCCCCAGCAGTTCCTTATTCACATCCACGGTAGCGAGGAGCGGCAGCTCGGGATCGGTATTGTCAAACCCCGTAAATTGAACGTCGCCGGGAACCTCGATTCCCTGCCTTTGCAGCGACTCCATAGCGAACTGAGCCGTCGTGTCGTTGTTGCATACGAACACCTCGGGGAGCGGATGCTTTGCGATTACCCTCGGGACCGTGTCGTGAATGTTGGCGATCTCCGGCCCGATCAATTCGGGAATCTGCCGTTGCCCCAGCTTATAATCCTCCAGCACGGAACGGAATCCCAGCCAGCGCTCGTAAAAGCTAGGCGCATCCCCGATTTGTCCGACAAACTGAAAGTTGCGGTACCCTTTGCTGATCAGTTTGATCATCATTTCGCGCATCGCGGACAAATTGTCCGTAAATACCGAGTCGCTTTGAAACGCCGGGTCGTGATGGTCGACCATCACGACGGGGATGTCGAGCCTCTGGATCTCAAGCAAAATTTGCGTGGACACGGAGCCGATCGTCAGAATCCCGCCGATCGCCTTCGGATTAAGCAGCGAGAACATCGAATCCCCCGACGGTTCCGTCAGCGTCAGAATGTCCGCGCCTATCTGATTCAGGCGGGCGGAAATCCCGTTGAATACCGGCCCCCAGTATAAAGAATCCGTGTTCTGATAGCGCACATTCGGGAAAAGCACCAGGATCGCGCCGACCCGGGCTACTCCCTCCCCGTCCGCAGACAGATTCCAAGCGGAGGCAGGGGAGGCTGCGGAGGCGCTTGATTTGCCTCCGTCTTTGAAGTAGCCGAGCTGCCCCGCCGCCTTTAGAATCATTTCTCTCGTCTGCGCGCTGACTCCCGGTTTTCCCGAGAGCGCCCGGGAGACCGCAAACTTGGAAACCCCGGAGAAGTCCGCGATTTCCTGGATGGTTACCTTTTTCATCGTATCTACCTACTTGAATGCAAATTTTATCGAAATCGCTTCATCTTAACTAGACTACTTGGATTTCGCCTTTTGTTAGGTTCCGTTAGGTCAATCTCATAATACCACGGAAAAGCCATAAACCCAAACTATAAGTTGTGGAATAGTTGTGGAGTAGTTGCGAAGTGGTTGCGAAAGCGGTTGAGGACCTCTGCCGGAAAAGTCAATTTCCGATTATTTTATCACAGAAACTGAACACATTCAGCGGACCATCCGATAAATATAATAAGAGGGAGACCGCAGCGGCACCGTAAACTTCGTAGACTTCGTAAACATCCTAGACCTCGTAGGCTCCGTAGACTTCGAAGCCTCGTAGATCTTAAGACCTCGTAGATCTCGTAGATCTCGTAGACCTCGTAGATCTCGTAGACCTCGTAGACCTCGTAGACCTTGTAGATCTCAAGATCTCGTAGTTCTCAAGATCTCGCAGATCTCGTAGTTCTCGTAGTTCTCGTAGTTCTCGTAGTTCTCGTAGTTCTCGTAGTTCTCGTAGTTCTCGTAGTTCTCGTAGACTCCGTTACCGTCGCAGGCCGAACTATCCTCGATAGATTATTTTTATAGGAATTTAGCAGGAAATTGCAGGAGAAAGGAGGTGTGATCATGGACAAAGCGATCGTACATAAGCTTGTGGATGAAGTAATCAATGAAGTAACCGCAGCGAACCGGGAAGCCCTCGAAGCCGATGGCATTTCCAAGGCCAGCATCGAGCTGTCCGTCCGCATGTCGGCCATGACGACGATCCGTATTCTTGAGAAGCTGGAACTGATCGAGAAAGGCTAACCTCCCCCCCCCTTTTTTTGCGGATGCCGGCCTCCCGGGACCATGTTCCCCGGGCGGACGGTGAACCCCTTCGTACCATCAGAGGTTTAACCAAATGTTTGACGGCGATTACTGGCCGAGAACACCGGCCCCGGGCCTTAGCCGGAGTTAGCAGCCCGGGGTTAATGACTATGGCTTAGGATCCGGAGCCTTAGAGCTGAGCCGGGGCCATCGCTAACTCTAACGGACATATTAGCGCCTATTTGTTGACTTTCCCACCAAAATGACCTCATTTTACGGAAATAGCGGCTACTGCGTCCGTTAGAATTTGCAATTGTCCCAAATGGACAAAATAGCGGCTATGGCTTCCGTTAGAATTTCGGCCCGGCCAATGGCCTTGGCTTTCCCTTCAATCCCGAACCAGGAGCCGGGGCTACAATCCGAATCCTTTGAGTCGGATCGGCCGATCTACACGACACACTGCGCACACCGCGGACACTGTGGACAACGCCGCACATTGGATCTAACGCGAACTGCACGCCGGGCGCTGGTTCAGCTACTTTAACGAACTCAGCTGACTCTACAGACCTAGCTAACTTTAACGGACATAATAGCTCTAGCTGACACCACTCTTTCTAACGGACACAACCAGCTCTAGCTGACATAGCTAGAGCTAACGGACGCAGCATCGCTAACTCTAACGGACATAATAGCTGCTATTTCGCAAAAATCCGCACTTTTGGAATTCTAACGGAAATGGTAGCGCCTATTTGTTCAGTTTCCCGCCCAAATGACCTCATTTTACGGAAATAGCGGCTACTGCGTCCGTTAGAATTTGCAATCGCCTCAAATGGACGAAATAGCGGCTATGGCTTCCGTTAGAATTTCGGCTGCGCCAATGGCTTTGGCCTTCGATCCCCAACCAAGTGCAGGGGCTGCAATCCGGGGCCCTAGAATCGAATCGGTCCGATTCGCACGACTCTCAACTGCACGACTGCTCGAATACACGATACACTGCGCACACACCGCGGACCACGCCGCACACGCCGCACACACCACACACACTGTGGACAACGCCGCACATTGGATCTAACGCGAACTGCACGCCGGGCGCTGGTTCAGCTACTTTAACGGACTCAGCTGACTCTACAGACCTAGCTAACTTTAACGGACATAATAGCTCTAGCTGACACCACTCTTTCTAACGGACACAACCAGCTCTAGCTGACATAGCTAGAGCTAACGGACGCAGCATCGCTAACTCTAACGGACATAATAGCTGCTATTTCGCAAAAATCCGCACTTTTGGAATTCTAACGGAAATGGTAGCGCCTATTTGTTCAGTTTCCCGCCCAAATGACCCCATTTTACGGAAATAGCAGCTATTGCGTCCGTTAGAATTTGCAATCGCCTCAAATGGACGAAATAGCGGCTATGGCTTCCGTTAGAATTTCGGCCCGGCCACAATGGCCTTGGTCTTCAATCCCGAACCAAGTGCCGGGCCTTCAATCCTGACCAAGTACCGGGCCCTACATCCGGTGCCTAAGAGCCAGAGTGAGGGGGACAATCTGGTGCCCTAGCATCTGGAAGGGTCGCCGTTTACACGACTGCACGCCGCGGACTCCCTTTTCCCCATCGCTACCCACCGGCCAGCATCAAACGCAATGCTCGCCCCCTCCCCACCTTCGGCTTGGTCTTTTGCCGGAGGCGGCAGCATAAAAACGGACTTTCAGTTCGTTACTTGGGCGGAGTTCACCACCGAGATAACGTTTCCGAAAGCCCGCTATATCACTTCTATTAACTCATGGGTAGACCGGCGCTGGCACAATACCGAGTCTACGAAGCGAGGGCTTAGCAGGAATCCCCGCTAAGCTCTTTCCGCCCTCCGCTTTAACCGCCTCTGCTTCAAAAAGTGGCGCAAGCCTTTAAAGAAGCGGCCGTTGGCCATCATCAGAAGGCCGTCCACCATCGGCATGTTCACGGCACCGCCCGTCATTCGGGCAATGCCGCGGAACGGGAGATGATAGATAGACATCATGATCAGATTCGCCGCGCTTCGCTTGCCGATTTTTCGTAAAAACCAATGGGCAAACACGATGCCATGGTAAGCCAGTCTGGCGATCGCCCCCTTGGCATATTGGCACTGCTCAATCGTGTCGTTGTAGCCGAGCGGTCGGGACCGATCCCAATCGGCCACCGGCAGGGGACGGCCGATCAGCTGTTCGAATTCCACGGCGCCGACCTGCCGCACGTTCCCCGAGTAATAGGAAGGAAGCTTGTCTTTATCGTAGGGCAATGGCGCTCCCGTTCCTTCCACGAAAAGCGTGTCCTCCAACCGGATATCCGCGCTGGAGGCTCCGATCATAATGCGGTATTCCGCCGCCTCGACCTCCCAGGAGTCGGTCTTTACGTTGAAATACCGGAAGGTTTTGTCATCGAAAGGGATCGTGACCGTTTTGGACTCTCCCGCGTTGATAAACACTTTGGCAAATCCCTTCAACTCTTTTGCCGGTCTAAAGATCTCCCGCGACTTGCAGCCGACGTAAAGCTGAGCCACTTCCATCCCGGCCGTAGACCCCGAATTGGCCAATCGGAAGGTGACGCCGTCCCGGTTCACCCGGATATCCGAATATTCGAACGTGGTGTAGCTGAGCCCGTATCCGAACGGAAACAGCACGTCCACCTGCGCCGTATCGAAATACCTGTAGCCGATATAGATGCTTTCCCTGTATTCCGCGGTGACTTCATTGCCGGGGAAATAAGGAGCCGACGGCGTATCCTCGTAATGAAGCGGGTACGTTTCCGCCAATTTCCCCGAGGGATTCACGTCGCCCGAGAGAACCCGCAGGATGGCCCGAGCCCCGGCCTGTCCTCCCAAATACCCATGGAGCAAGCCTTTCACTTTGCCGATCCAGGGCATTTCGACGGCGGAGCCGCAGGACAGGATGGCTACGATGTTGGGATTGACCCGGTACAGGGCGTCCAGCAAATCGATCTGGTTGTCCGGGATCCGCATATTTTGCCGGTCCAGCCCGTCGGCTTCCGTCACTTCATCCAGGCCGATGTACAGCAGGATGACGTCTGCCTTCGCGGCCAAGGCGCAGGCTTTTTCGATTTTCTTCGGATTTTTCTTTCCGTAACGTTCGAACCCTTGCTCATAACCGATGCTGATAATGCCCGATTCCTCGAAACAGTCCATCGTATGGTCGAGAATCGTGGGATTGACGATGGAGGAACCCGCCCCCTGGTATCTGGCGTGCTGGGCGAACTCCCCGATCACCGCCACCTTTTTGCCGAACTTGAGCGGGAGAATGCCGTCCTCGTTCTTAAGCAGTACGATCGACTCTTCCGCGACCTTCTGGGACACGCGGTGGTGATGCTCCACATTGAAATCGATATGCGGTCTGCGGTAAACGGCCTCTGTCGTAAAAATCAGATCCAGCAGCCGGTCCACACATTCATCCAGCACTTCTTCCGGAAGTTCCCCGCCGCGGACGGCAAGGACGATGTCCCGGTCCGTCTCCCCTCCCGTCGTCGGCATTTCCAGTTCGTTGCCGGCCAGCAGCCCGGCCACCCGGTCGTTGCTCCCGCCCCAATCCGTGATGACCGTCCCCTGATAGCCCCACTCCCCGCGCAAAATGTCTCGCATCAAATGCAGACTTTCGTTGGTGTAAGTTCCGTTCAGCTTGTTATAGGAAGACATGATCGATTTGGTCTTGCCCTCTTTCACGGCAATTTCGAACGCCGTCAGGTAGATCTCCCGCAGCGTCCGCTCATCGACGATCGCGTCGATCGACATCCGTCTTTGCTCCTGGTTGTTGACGGCAAAATGCTTCACGCAAGCGGAAATGCCCTGGGACTGGATGCCCCTGATATAGCTTGCCGCCATTTTCCCCGCCAGGTAAGGATCTTCGCTGAAATACTCGAAGTTTCTGCCGCACAGCGGGTTCCGCTTCATATTCACGCCAGGTCCGAGCAATACGTTTACTTTCTGGGTAATGGCTTCTTCTCCGAGATACTCCCCGACCTTTTCTCCGAGCTCCGGATTCCAGCTATTGGCCACCGTGGCCGCCGTAGGAAAACAGGTCGCGGGCACACCGGCATTCAGCCCCAATTTATCCGCCGCCACAGCTTGTTTTCGGATTCCATGCGGTCCATCGGCAAGAAACATGCTGGGAATCCCCAGACGCTCGATATCCTGGGACTGCCAAAAATCCTTCCCCGACATCAAGGACGCTTTCTCTTCCAAGGTCATGCTCGCAATGAGTTCTTTATACTTCATCTCTATTCCTCTTTTATGGTCTAGGCGGTAAGTTCAAGGATGACCGCGTATAGAACATTCTACTATAGATTTCGGGGACAATCTAATATAAAGAAGCAGGAAACCTCATTCGGCTCCTGCTTCCGCTAGGGTTAATTGAACCCTACCAATCTTTGCGATATTTTGTAAGCTCCGACGGAAATGCTGCGCCCCGCGCGCCCCGGCAAGCTGATCAGTCCGCCCATAATGCCGTATTTCAGATGGCGGTAGAGTCTTACATCCTTCTCCTTGATATACTTCCACAGCTCTTTTCGCTTTTGCAAATTTTCGACCGTGCCCGAACGGATCAGCAGAATGACCGATACGACCGTTACAATCTCCAGATGCTTGAGCATATAACGGCGAAGATTCTCGTTCTGGATCCGCTCGAGTTCCACCTGCTCGATCATCAGCTTGTTCACTTTCAACTGCTGATCGATTCTCTTAATCATGATGCTTTCCTGCACGGACTGGTCTTCCCGGCCGATATAATACCGGTAGAAATCCACATTGAGATAGTACATCGTCTTCACATGCTCAAGCGGCGTATACACAAACAAATTATCGACGTAAAAAGTATGCTTTGGCAGCTCCAGGCCGCAATCCCGCAACAACTGGGTCCGGTAGATCACGGAATGCATCAAGATGTACTGCCCTTTCCGGAAGGGCTTGACTTCGTCCCAGGTGAAAACCTTCCCTTCCGGCAGAACATCGTTGTATTTCATGATCTTTCTGTACTTCGCGCCTTCTTTTTCGTACACAAAATTGCTGATCAGCATATCCACCGTTTTATGTTGGCTCGCCAGATCGGATAAGGCTTTTACTATTTTCAGATACGCGCGAATATCGACCCAATCATCACTGTCAACGACCTTAAAATACAATCCGGACGCATGCCGAATTCCCGCATTCACCGCGGCTCCGTGACCGCCGTTTTCCTGATGGACCGCCTTCACGATCGTGGGATACCGCTCCGCGTACTCATTGGCGATGTCGGCGGTTTGGTCTCGGGAGCCGTCGTTCACGACAATCACCTCGACACGGTCTCCGCCGGGAAGCAGGGATTCGATGCAGTATCTCATATAATCCTGCGAATTATAGCAAGGGATAACAATAGATAATAGTTTCATATATTCACACTACCTGTTCTACTTTTCGGATTCTTGTTTGAAAATAATTTTGAAAATCGGGAAGAACACCCAGAAAGAAATCGCGCTGTTGATGATCATCGTGATCACGTCCGCGGTCGTTTCGCCCACGGAGCCCATCCCCCATGTGTTCATAAACAAGTTGTAAATCGGCGCTTTATAAAAGCCTTGCGCTGCGGCGGCGCCGATCGTAATGACGATATAGGCCACGACATACCAGAAGGCCGCCTTCCAGATATTGCTGTTCGATTTGAACGTAATGCTTCTTTGCACGAAAAAGTTGAGAATCTGCGCGATCGCGATCGTGATCTGAACGGCCAGGAAATAGGCCAGACCGCCACCGCCGCCGGAAGAAAGCGAGCCTGCGGCATAATCGAACACGTAATAAGGACTTCCGTCGAAGTTATGGCCGAACTGCAGCACCTGAAAGCTCGAATGGACCAGGGAAGTCCCGGCAAACATGCTTTTAAATACCGGCATAAGTACGAGCTGCAAGACGGTAATTCCGTTGCTCAACATAAAGAATACCAGAAACTGAGCAATATTGGGGTGTTTTTCTTTGTACCTCGCCCAGAAGCCGAGCGGGCCCGGCGTCGTTTTTGGGTTGTTCATGCTTATCTCTCCTCCGCTGCCAAAACACGCTGTTCTTTCTGTTTCGCGGCTTTCAGCATCTTGCTTCTTTCCTTCAAAAAATGGCGCAGGCCTTTAAAGAAACGGCCGTTGACCATCATCAGAATCCCGTCGAGCATCGGCATATTTACAACGCCGCCGGTCATTCTGGCGATTCCCCGAAACGGCATATGGTAGACGGACATCATAATGATATTGGCCGTGCTCCGTTTGCCGATTTTCCGAAGAAACCAGTAGGCGAATACCATAAGCCGGTAAGCGAGCCGCGCGGCCCAGCCTTTGGCATACTGGCACTGGGCGATGGTATCGTTGTAGCCCAGCGGCTTCGTCCGGTCCCAGGTCGACACCGGCACCTTGCGCCCGAGCAGCGTTTCAAACTCCTGCTTGCCGACCTTGTTGGCCCGGCCGGTATAGTAGGAGGGCAGCTCGTTCTTATCGTAAGGCACCGGCGCCCCGGTCCCTTCCACAAAAAGGGATGCCGCAAGGCGGATATCCGCGCTGGAGGCCCCGACCATGATTTGATAGTCCGCTTCCTCCACTTCCCACCGGTTGGTTTTTACATTGAAGTAACGGAACGTTTTGTCGTCGAAAGGAATCGTTACGGTCCGCGTCTCGCCCGCGTTTAGGAATACTTTAGTGAATCCCTTCAGCTCTTTCCGCGGCCGGAACACCTGGCCGTCGCCGCATCCGACATAGAGCTGGGCAACCTCCATCCCCGCCCGGTTTCCGGTGTTGGTGATGTTGAAGGTGACGCCGTTCCGATCTACCCGGATCTCGGAGTACTCATAGGTGGTGTAGCTTAGTCCGTATCCAAACGGAAAAAGAACCTCTACATTCGCCGAATCGTAGTAACGATAGCCCATGTACAGACCTTCTCTATACTCCACGCTGACTTCCTTACCCGGAAATTGGTGGCAGGCCGGCGTATCCTCGTACCGGAGCGGATAGGTCTCCGCCAGCTTCCCGGAAGGATTCACTTCGCCCGTCAAAACACGCAGGATCGCCTTGGCTCCGGCTTGACCGCTGAGATAAGCGTGAACCAGTCCTTTTACCTTGCCGATCCATGGCATTTCGACCGCGGCGCCGCAGGACAGGACCACCACGATATTCGGGTTGACTTGCTGCAAAGCGTGCAAAAGCTCGATCTGATTATCCGGGATCTTCATGTTCTGTCTGTCCAGACCTTCCGCTTCCGTCGCTTCGTCCAGACCGAGGTAGAGCAGGACCACCTCCGCCTTCTCCGCGAGCGCGCAGGCTCTTTCGAGTTTCTTCCGGTTCTTTTTGCCGTACCGTTCAAAACCCGGTTCATACCCCAGGCTGACGATGCCGAATTCCTGCAAGCAGTCCAGCGTATGATCCAACCGAGTGGGATTGACGATCGAAGAGCCGGCTCCCTGATATCTGGCTTCCTGGGCAAAATCCCCGATGATCGCCGCTTTGACGCCCGGCTTCAGCGGCAGGATGCCATCCTCATTTTTCAGCAGCACGATGGATTCTTCCGCCGCTTCCTGAGCCGCCCGATGATGCAGGTCGACATCAATTGGCTGTGGCTCGGCCCCTTTGAATACCTCTTCGGTCTTAAAAATCAGGTTCAGCAGCCGGTCCACGCATTCATCCAACACGTCTTCCTTGATTTTTCCGCTCTTGATCGCTTGAATGATCTCTTCGTTGGTCTCTCCACCGGTCGTCGGCATTTCCAGTTCATTGCCGGCCAGCAAACCGGCAACGCGGTCATTGCTTCCGCCCCAGTCCGTCACGACCACACCGTCGAAGTTCCATTCCTCGCGCAGGATCTCCCGCATCAAATGAAGATGCTCATTCGTATATTCGCCGTTTAACATGTTGTAGGAGGACATGACCGTTTGGGTCCCGCCTTCCTTCACGGCGATTTCGAATGCGGTCAAGTAAATTTCCCGCAGCGTTCGCTCATCCACGATCGTATCGATGGACATCCGCCGCTCTTCCTGGTTGTTTACGGCAAAATGCTTAACGCACGCGGAAATGCCGTGCGTTTGGATGCCTTGAATATAGGCCGCCGCCATTTTCCCGGCATGATACGGATCCTCGCTGAAATATTCGAAATTTCTGCCGCACAACGGATCCCGCTTCATGTTAACGCCCGGGCCGAGCAGGACGTTTACTTTCTGGGCGACCGCCTCCTTGCCCAGATAATCGCCGATCTTCCTTCCCAGCTCTACGTTCCAGCTGTTCGCAACGGCCGCCGCCGTCGGAAAGCAGGTAGCCGGAATGCTGGGATTCAGGCCGAGGTGATCCGCCGCGGCCGCTTGCTTGCGGATTCCGTGCGGCCCGTCAGCCAGAAACATACTGTTGATGCCGAGCCGCGGAATATCCTGGGACTGCCAGAAATCCTTGCCCGACATGAGAGACGCCTTCTCCTCCAACGTCATTTGCTCTATCAAGTATTTGTGTTTCATCTCCCGATACCCCATTTAGCTTTTGAGCGGTAGCCTCACAGGCTACCGCCAAAGCATTTTCTGTTTATTTTTGGACTTACAGTGTCTCCGTCTCGGCCGCTGCCTGTTTCACCTTTCTTCTCTTATGCGTCACTTTGTAGAACCCGAGTGTCAGCAAGGCCAGAAGAACGAGGTTTCCGATACCGAGGGCCAGCACCCAGAACGGATATGGCGTCACATTGATCTCGAAAGCGTTGCTGTTCGCCACGGTATACAGAATGTTGTGGCTCGCTTTTCTCATCGCCTGTTTGCCGGTATTGGTGTCCGTGCTCAACTTCGATGGCTTCTCCCCGATCGTCGTCAGCATCAGGTCGTTACCCGCGCGAATCGCCCGGTCCGTATCCATATGCGGGAACAGATCCCAGTCCGTGATGACCATGCCTTTAAAGCCCCATTCGTCGCGCAGTACGGTTGTGAGCAGTCCATAGTGCGCGCCCGCCCAAGTCGTTCCGAGCCGGTTAAAGGAGGACATGACCGCGGTGGACTTCCCTTCCTTGACGGAAATTTCAAAAGGCTTCAAGTACAATTCGCGAATGGCTTGTTCATTCGACCAGACCGCAACCCCATCCCGGTTGGTCTCTTGGTCGTTCAAGGCATAGTGCTTGATGTAGGAATATACGCCTTTGGTAAAGGCCCCTTGTACGGCGGCCGCCCCCATTTTGCCCGAAAGCAGGGCGTCTTCCGAATAATACTCAAAGTTTCGGCCCGAGAACGGTGTCCGGTGAATGTTCATGGCCGGCGCGTACAATCCGCTAACCCCGTAAACAATCGCTTCGTTCGCCATGTACTCGCCCATTTTGTGCGCAAGGTCCACGTTCCATGTCGATGCAAGGACCACTTCGCTCATAAACTGTACGCCGTTGATCCCGGTCAAGAGCGCGTTGACGCCCGCCGGACCGTCCAGATCCGTGGTGGCCGGTTTCTTGATCGACTCGATGGCTTGCGTCGCATATCCGCCAAATCCGATCAACTGGGCCATTTCATCGATGGAGAGCTGTTCCAGCAATTGGGCCCATTTCGGATCGTTATAATCCAACCCCACTAGGTCTTTCAGCTCCAGTCCATGGTCCGCAAACGTAATGTCCTTGTCTTCCGGATTGTCGACAGGCTGCTTGTTCTCCAAAGCCTTGATCAATTCCGGAGAAGCTTCCTTGTCCGCGGTGCGCTCTTTGGGCAGCGTGCCTTCCCAATCCGCCCGGGATACGTAGGTCACGTCGCCTCTGGCATCGTCAAACACATTCGTAGCTACCGTTTGATCCGAAGCGCGCTTGTTGTCCTGGTTATATACGATCGTATCTTTCACTTCGTACGTTCTGGAATCGATGACATCATGGGCGTTGCTCATCAGCTTGATGCCATATACGCCGGCCTCGAGGACATACGCCTTCTCTTTCCGGTCATCGTAGGAAGCCATCTCCTCCACCGGAATGTCGAGCTTGATCGTCTCGGATGCGCCCGGTTCAAGAACTTCCGTCTTATCGAACGCGCCCAGAACCACATGGGACTTTTCAATCCCGCCCTCGTAATAAGGCGGCGTGTAATACAGCTGAACCACGTCTTTGCCGGCTTTGTCGCCGGTGTTCGTTACTTTTACTTCAACGGAGATCGTATCTGCCGAAGTTTGATAGTTCGTAATTTCCTGTTTAAAATTCGAATAGCTTAAACCGTAACCGAACGGATACTGTACGGCTTTTTGGTAGGCGGCTTCATCCACCTGACCCGTTTTGTTGTCGACGTACCGCGTCTCATAGTAGCGGTAACCTACATAAATCCCTTCGGCATAGTTAAGAAAAGCGTGGTACTTTTCGCTCTCTTTGCCGAACTTGTCGACCGCTTTATGCTTGGTGTTGGAATAGCTGAAGTTACCGGCGTTGAAATAAGCCGGGGATGTGGTGATATCATAAGCATAGGTGTCCACCAAACGGCCGGACGGATTCACCGCGCCCGCCAGAATGCGGCCCACACTGTTGTTCCCCGTAGCGCCGGGACCGCCGATCAGGATCGCCGCATCGACGCCCTCTTTCTCCAGGAAGCCCAGTTCCATCGCATTGCTGGAGTTGATCACCACAACCACCTTCTTGAAGTTGCGGGAAGTGACCAGATCGATCATTTTCTCTTCCGCTTCCGACAGCTTCAGATAGTGACGGTCCTTCGATCCGCCGTACTCCGAGGTTTCGAACGGAAGGTCGCCGCCTTCGCCGCCGGAACGGGACAATACGATCAGCGCCACATCGGAGAATTCCTCCGCCTTCTTCAGCAAATCCTCGCTAAACTCGCTGGTGGCCGGCTCGCTTAAGGTGTAGTCGCCGCCATCCAGATTAAAGTTGTCCTGTTTCTTCTTTTCCGGCGCATGCGTGTTGTAGAAATCCGTCAACTCGCTGTTGACTTTGAAGCCCGCGTTCTCCAACCCCTGCTGGATGCTGACATTCGCACTCTCATCACCCGAGCCGGACCCGCTTCCTCCGTATACCATGCGGACGGACGCCTGGCCAAAAACGTTTACATTTTTCTCGCTGGCGCTATTCTGGTCGAGTGGAAGGACATTCCCCTTATTTTCCAGCAGGACGATCCCTTCATCCTCGATTTGTTCGACAACGGCTTTCGATTCCGCCGTCACTTGGGCTTTCTTTTCTTCGTCGATCTTGACTTTGGTCAAATACTGGTTAATGACGACCTGATAGTGACCGATGCCGACGTTAAGGGCAATGACGATAACGAGCCCCAAACTGAGACACGCCAGCCAAAACCTCCGCCAGCCCTTTTTCTCGGTCTGATTTCTTCTGGCCCAAACAAAACCGAAAGCGGCGATGAGCACCGCAAGAATGATGACCGATACGAGCAGAATTTTCAGCGTTTCCGCAATCGATACCATTGAAACGGTTACAATTGTACCGATCAGCAGCGCCAAAAAGACGACCGCCCATACCCCAAATGATTTTTTGTTTCTACCTGACTTACTCACTTCGTTCCCCCTCCTATGTAAGACGCACATTTTCCGGCCAAGCATGATCGATCGCTCCCGTTGTATGTGCTTTCATGACTGCAAATTAAGGGTACCTTATAACTTTTGAAATAACTATCAACCAATCGTTAGGGGGAGGTAACTTTTAGTTTAGCATGAAAAAAAGCCGCTTTGATGGCCCCCTCCAGCCCGTCAAAACGACTTGCATTTCTCTTTCACATAGTTTTGAAACAACGCGACCGCTTTGGATTGGATCCCTCTTTTTCTGTAGACCAGATAGATATCCTGCGGGATCTTTTCCTTCAGCCTGATCCATTTTAAGTTATCGTTTTGGAGCGATGCCTCGACAAAATCGATGGAAACCGCCACAGCTCCGTATTGTTCGCACAGCCGGTGGGCGGAGATCAAATTGCCGAATTCATGGACGACCTTAGGCGTAAATCCATATTCCAGGCATTTTTCGATAAACCCGCTTTCTTTCCCTTGACCCGCCGATTTCGTCACCAATTCTTCGCCCGCCAGATCAAGGATCGAAATCTCATCCTGACGGGCGAGCCGGTGATCCTTGGAGACGACGACAACCACTTCGCCGCCGGTAAGCCGCTCGAACTCGCATTCTTCCGCTTCCGCCGTCCCGACAACCAGGCCGACATCCACTTCCTCTTCGAACATTTTGGAGATCGGATAATCGTCCGGGTATTCCTTCAGTTTAATCTGAATATCCGGATGCTCTTTCGAGAACCGGTATAGCAGATCCACCGGGAGCACGGAGGTGATCGAGTAGGTGATCAGAACGTTCAACAAGCCTTTGCGGCCGCTGATAATGCTGATTTCTTTTTTTATGTCTTCAATCAGGTAATGGATATGCTTGGCCCGGGCATGCAGCAATTCCCCCGCCTGGGTGGCCTCCATTCCCCGAGGTCCTCTATAAAACAATTCCGCTTCCAGCTCCAGCTCCAACTGCCGGATCGTTTTGCTGATCCCCTGCGGTGTTATGTACAGGTCCTTCGCGGCCGCGGTAACGCTCTTCTTCTCGTAAACTTTAATGAAATATTCCAATGCCTCTGTATTCATGCTGGTTGAACCCCCTGATTCCATACCCTTCGAGTCGGCAAACCGAATGGTATGGTCTAGTATAACATATCGAAAGGTTGCGGTGGTCTGTAGTTGATCCCATTCGTTTTATGCTAAGATGTGAATGTGTTTTTTTATGTCAGGCCATCAAGAAAAATAAGGAGTTTCCCATCATGTACGATTACTTGATTGTCGGCGCGGGTTTGTTCGGCGCCGTCTTCGCTTATGAAGCGGGAAGAAGAGGCAAAACCTGCCTCGTCATCGATAAAAGAGACCATATCGGCGGAAATGTTTACACGGAAGAAATCGAAGGGATCCAGGTTCACAAATACGGAGCCCATATTTTTCATACGAACAGTCAAACGATTTGGGATTATGTGAACCGGTTCGCGGAATTCAACCGCTATACCAATTCCCCGATCGCCAATTACAAAGGGGAAATCTACAATCTTCCCTTTAACATGAATACCTTCAATAAGCTGTGGGGAGTGGCCAGCCCGAAAGAGGCGCGGCAAAAAATCGAAGAGCAGCGCTTGGCCGCGGGGATTACGGAGCCTCAAAACCTGGAGGAGCAAGCCATCTCTCTGGTCGGTACGGATATCTACGAAAAGCTGATCAAGGGCTATACGGAGAAACAGTGGGGAAGATCCGCAAGGGAACTGCCTTCTTTTATTATCAAGCGCCTTCCCGTCCGGTTCACGTATGACAATAACTACTTTAACGATCGCTATCAAGGCATTCCGGTCGGAGGTTACCGGGCCATTATCGAGAAGATGCTAGCGGGGGCGGATATCGAGCTGAATGTCGATTTCTTTGCGGCCAGGGACGAGCTGATGCAGCGGGCCAAAAAGGTCGTTTATACGGGCATGATCGATCAGTACTATAATTACCGGTATGGCGTTCTCGAATACCGCAGCCTGCACTTTGAAACGAAGGTGCTGGACGAATCCAACTTCCAGGGAAATGCGGTGGTCAACTACACGGACCGGGAGACGCCTTATACCCGGATTATCGAGCATAAACATTTTGAGTTCGGCACGCAGGACAAGACGGTGATTACGGAGGAATATCCGAAGGAATGGAAGCCCGGGGACGAGCCTTATTATCCGATCAACAACGAGAAGAACAATGAGATCTACCAGAAGTATAAAGCGTTGGCCGACGCGGAGCGGGACGTTATTTTCGGCGGACGGCTGGCCACTTACAAGTACTATGACATGCACCAGGTCATCGGGGCCGCTTTGACGGCGGTGGAGCGGGAGTTTGAGGAGAAGTAAAGGGGTTTTGCGGTGAAAAGCAGGATCTCCTCCGGTGTTTGCGGGCGGGATCTTGCTTTTTTATAATCGGTAAAAGGGAGAAGCGCCCCGACCGTATGTGCAACAGAACAGACATACCTCACACTATTTGTGAATTAGTTCACAATAATTGTGTTAAACCTTTGGTATAGTGAATTACGGTGAAGCCGAGAGGTTCGTACTTTCGCTCACCGTTATATTTACATATCTCAGTGGAGGGGTTCAACATGAACAGGAAAGCACCAGCAGCACTTCTTCTCATCCTCTCGCTCATGCTCGTCATCGCGGGTTGCGGCGCCGGGAACCAGAATCAGAAAGAAGGCCAAAACCAAAACAGCGCGCCAAAGGAAACCGCCGCACAGGAAACCCAGAAGGCCGAGGCCGTTTCGGGCGCGTCCGAGAAATCGTACACCCCGCTCGATCAGCTTAAAGATAGCTACGATATCATCATCGTCGGGGCGGGCGGAGCTGGCATGTCGGCCGCGCTGGAGGCTAAAGCCAGCGGCATGAACCCGGTGATTTTCGAGAAAATGCCGGTTGCGGGCGGGAACACGACAAAGTCTTCGTCAGGCATGAACGCATCCCAAACCAAGTTTCAAAAAGAGCAGGGCATCGAGGACAGCAATGATCTGTTTTACGAAGAGACGTTAAAAGGCGGTCACGGCACCAATGACAAGGAAATGCTCCGCTTCTTCGTGGATCATTCCGCCGAAGCGATCGATTGGCTGGATTCCATCGGCATCCGCTTGAACAATCTTACGATTACGGGCGGCATGAACGAGAAACGCACGCACCGTCCGGAAGACGGGTCCGCGGTAGGCCAATACCTCGTCAACGGCTTGGTCAAAAATGTGCAGGAGCAAGGCATTCCGCTCTTCGTGAATGCCGACGTCAAGGAGATTACGCAGCAGGACGGCAAAGCGAACGGCGTGAAAGTGGTTTTGAACCAAACGGAAGAGAAGACCATTGCGGCCAAAGCGGTCGTGGTGACGACCGGCGGGTTCGGCGCCAACATGGACATGATTAGCGAAGTCAGACCCGATCTGAAAGGATACGTCACGACGAACCAAATCGGCAGCACCGGGGACGGCATTCGAATGATCGAACAACTCGGCGGAATCACGGTCGATATGGATCAAATCCAGGTTCACCCGACGGTTCAGCAAGAGAAGTCCTATCTCATCGGGGAAGCCGTGCGCGGGGAGGGAGCGATCCTCGTGTCCGCCGAAGGCAAACGCTTCGCCAACGAGCTGGATACCCGCGATAAAGTGACCGCCGCCATCAATGCGCTTCCGGAGAAATCGGCCTACCTGGTGTTTGATTCCGGCGTTAAATCCCGCGCCAAAGCGATTGCGCAGTACGAAAAAATGGGCTTTGTCATTCAGGGGGATACGGTGGAAGCCTTGGCCAAGGCCATGAATGTTCCGGCCGATGCGCTTCAAAAAACGCTCGATACGTGGAACGCCGCCGTGAAGAATAAAAAAGACGCGGAATTCGGCAGAACGACCGGGATGGACAACGATTTGTCCGGAGCCCCTTATTATGCGATCAAAATCGCTCCCGGGATTCACTACACGATGGGCGGCGTCAAAATCAACACGAACACGGAAGTGTTGAATAAAGAAGGCAAAGCGATCCCCGGCCTTTTCGCCGCGGGTGAAGTGACCGGCGGCCTGCACGGCCAAAACCGGATCGGCGGCAACTCCGTAGCCGAAATCATCATCTTCGGCCGCCAAGCCGGGATTAAGTCGGCGGAGTTTGTGAAGGGACAGTAAGAAACGGGTCGCCTCCCCTCACTCAACAAACAACAAACGCTTGGGCTCATAGGAGTCCAAGCGTTTGTTCGTTTTAGTGCCGGCGCAAAAACGGAATGCTTATGCATCAAGGCAAGCCTACGCCTCGGGAACTAACGTATAGAGTGTACCACTCATCACGGCTTAATCCGATGTTCTCGGCTTCCGCACACGCCCGAATTCGGGAAGGGTGGGTTGTCCCGATGACCGGCTGGATGGCGGCGGGGTGTTTCATCAGCCAGGCAAGCACGATCGCTTCCGGCGAAGTTCGCTTCTCTTCCGCCAGCCGTTTCACCAGCAAAGCCGTTTTCTTTACATTTTCGTCGGCATTCTCCAGACTGGCTCCTGAGTATAAGCCTTTGGCCAATGACCCCCAAGCTTGAAGCTGAATGTTCTCCATCTGGCAATATTCGAGTGTGCCCTCGGGAAAAATATTGCTACGCGCCGCGTCTTGATTTACATGGATGCCGGTTTCAAGCCAACCGATTTTGTGCAAGCTCAATTCCAATTGGTTGACCACCAGTTTTTCGCTGCAATGGGCTTGCAGTAAACGAATTTGCCCGGCGCCCATATTGGAAACGCCAAAATAGCGGACTTTTCCCGACGCTTTTAGCTGATGAAAGGCTTCCCCTACTTCCCGCGCGTCCATGAGCGCATCCGGTCGATGCAAGAGCAGAATATCCAGGTAATCAACGCCCAGTCTGGAAAGAATCCCGTCCACACTCTCCAAAATGTAGGCCTTGGAAAAATCATAACGTGCCGGAATGCCGCCCGCTTCATCCGGAAAGCGAATCCCTAATTTGGACTGAATGATCATTTTTTCTCTTAACTCCGGCTTTTCCTGCAACACCTGACCAAAGACGGTCTCGGCTTTTCCGAACGCGTAAATATCCGCATGATCGAACATATGGATTCCGCTGGCCAAAGCCGTCTCTACCGCTTCATGCGCCTGTTTTACATGTTCGGTTAGAATGGGATCCCTGCTCCAGCCTCCGCCAAGCCCCATACATCCAAAAATAAGCCGGCTTGCGTTCAATCCGTGATGATGAATAGGCAATACTGTCATCTTTAGCACATCCTCTGTTATACAAAATATTGTTTCATAGCTCCATGTTCATCCGTGTAATCGATCACCGACTGATTCGTTTTAAGATCAACGAACAAGGTGCAGCGCGTTTCATCCTTTTGCCAGGAAAGCCGGATTTCATCCGCCGCGGAGTCAAGCACTTGAAATTCCCCGTTAAACGCCTCATATTCATTGCGGAACCGGATCAGCTTCAACAATCTCTGAACCGCCGCTTTTTCCAAAGCCTGTTCGATTTCCCCAAGGGTAAAGTTGTGGCGGTTAATTTCCCGACCTTCCCCGGTTTTTTTCACATTTTCCAGATCGTTTTCCCCGGCCAGCAGCCCGACATAGTAGACCTGGGGTACGCCCGGCGTAAAGAACTGCAGCGCCCGGGCAGCCAGATAGGCATCGTCATCGCCATTCAGAACGGAATAATACGAACAACGGATTTGATGAACATCAAAACCATCCTCGGCTTTATGCTCGTCCGATAAAATCAGACTGAGATTCGCCCCTCTTTCCAAGCAGGTGTCGACTAATTTTCTCGCCTCTCGGGTATCCAGCAAATCGTCCAAATCCGGCTTGACCGGAATGCCGTCATGGCAGTCCAGCATCGTAAACTGTTTATGCGGCCGAGTCTTCAAGTATTGCTTCAGCGGTTCGCCGGTTTTATCGATTAACGCCTCCAGTATGCGATAAGGCAAAATGAAATCGTAGATCCAATAGCCGTGTTCCGCCAGCTTATACTGGATGGAGTAATGAGCGTGTACTTCCGGAAGCAATTCAATGTCCAGGGAATCGGCAAGCTCCTTGATCCAATCGAGAAATTCGTAGATTTCCGGCTCCACGAAGAAGCAGCTCGTCCCCAACTTTTTAATGACATAACCGACAGCGTCGAGACGCACAATTTTTACATGATGCCTTTTAAAATGCATAAAGAAGTCGGTAAACAACTGCTTGACCTTCGGCGAGTTGATATCCAAATCGATTTGTTCGGAAGGATCGGTTTTTCCAAATGTCGTCCACACCTTTTCTTCCCGGCCGGTTTCTTCGATGGTAAACGTGGAATACGGCAGCCGTCTGCGCAAGAACATTTTTTCAATATCCGCTTGGACCGGTTCCCCGTCTCGCCAAATCTTATCCAGCGTAATAAAATAATCAGCGTACTCGGATTTCCGGCCTTTTTGGAGAAAATCCTGAAAATACTCCGACTGCCGCGAAATATGATTCACCATCAAATCGACCAATACGTCAGACTTCTCGCCAATCGCTTTCACATCGTCCCAGGTACCGAAATTCGGATCGATTTCCAGATACGTAAGCGGAGCAAACCCCCGGTCTCCCGAAGAAGGAAACGGCGGAAGGATATGAATCCCGCCTTTAAAAATATCCGAAAAATACGTGGAGAGAACGCGGTTGAGCGTCTTTAAATCACCTCCCAACGAATCCGGATACGTGATCAGCTGCACTTGGTTTTGGACTGTCACTTGTTTTCCTCCTATAATCCATACATGTTTTTAATAACTTCCAGCCTTGGCAAATCGACAATGGCGCCGGTATATTTCAACTTATAGGCGCTGACCGCAAACCCCAGGGCCAAGGCTTGTCTGATGGGATAACCTTTTATAGCCGCCGCGTAAAATCCCGACCAAAAAGCGTCTCCCGCGCCCGTCGTATCCGCCACCTCGGTAGCCAAGGTGTCGAAGCGGACGGTTTCCGTACCGTTGGAAACCACGGCGCCGTCTTTTCCCAAGGTTAGGATGACGAGTTTCGCGCCTAGCTTCAGAAACGTTTCCAGATAACGTTCTGGAGTTTGTTTTCCAAACAATCTTTCCGCATCGTCTTCGGACGGTTTTACAATATCCACCTTCCCGATGATCGACTTCACATATCGGACGCCATCCTCACCGTCTTCCCACAGCATCGGATGATAGTTCGGATCAAAACAGACCAATAAATTATTCATTTTGGCGGTGGCTATGATCTTTTCAATCGTGTCTCTCGCCGGTCTTCTGGATAGGGGCCAGCAGGAAAAATGTACGATTTTGGAGTTTTTCAAACCCTCTTCAAGCTCCGGGGTGTAAGACAGATGATAATCCGCGCCCCGGTAAAAAATAGGAATCGGTGTGGAGCGGCTTTTGGTTACGACAACCATGCTTGTGGAATAATCAGCCGCCCTTTGAACATATCCCGTATCGATTCCGGCGTTTTCTAATTCATGAATTAGATAAGAACCTAGCCCGTCTTCCCCCGTAGCCGAGGCAACAACCGCCCGTATCCCCAATTTCTTCGCGTTCATCGCGATATTGGAGGGCGACCCGCCAAAAAAACGATGATAAGTACCGCTTGTCGAATTATCATTATAATCCGCGGAGATCATATCGATCAGAATTTCTCCCGCCATGAACAGATCGTTTACGCTGTTTCTAAGCTCGATGCGATGATCAAAATTAAACATGCCAGTCCCCCCGGAATCCGATTACTTTGCCCATATTCTTGTTGAAGTTCTTACTTCTTGGTTCGGATTTTTAAGCGCCGTGTCCATCATCAAAGAAATATAAGTATCTTGCAGCGCTTCTTTTAAAGAATAAAAATCGGTCCCCGTGGCCAGGTATTCACCCATCCGATCCAGGCATGTGGACACGGCAATTTCATCATCGTTCAATCGGGCATTCGCAAACGGATTCCTGTACACGAACTCTTCGCCCAACATGATTCCGTTGTGGGACCATTCCTGATTATTGTATTTACCTAAGTCGATACGGTTTAATTCCTGAGTTACCGGCACGTTATCGGACGTGAGGTACCGAACGGTCAAGTCGTCGATCTCGCCTCTTACGCCTTGCACGGTCAGTTGGCGGGTACGGATAAACGAGTGGTATTGCGCCGGATCGGAAAAATCAAAAAACGCGACTTTCCCGTGGTCGAATTCCAAAGTCAAACGGTCCCTGGTACAGGAAAAAATCTTCCCGTCCAAGTCCATACCTTCACGTCCGTAGGTTTCCGTCACCTCGAAGGAAAACCTTTTCCCGTAGATCATGCAATTTTCAAATCCCGCGTCCAAAAACTTCCTGATGATGCTGACGCCGTGATATCCATGCAGGGACGATAGATTGATATTGCTGATTTCCCCGAGTTTACCGTCCCGGATCACTTTTAACCAAGCGGCATACAGCGGTTGTACGAAGTACTGTTCGGCGATCTGAATCCTAGCGTTATATTGATTGGCTTGTTCCCACAGTTCTTCCAAGGCCTCTACCGTTTCTCCCGGCGGGGTCTCGCACAAGACGGGGATTCTCTTTTTAAATATATCGATTAAATAATCGGTAACAATCCCTCTTTTGACGGATAACACCACAAAATCAGGCTCGCCCTTCATTAGCTCGTCCAGCGACTGGACGACGTTAACTCCAAACTTCCGCGCGAATGCTTCCCCTTTTTCCCGGCTGCGGATCAGCACCCCGGTTAATTCGAACCTCTCGGGAAGGGCCTTTGCGATCCGAATGTAAAATTCGGCTCTCCATCCTGAACCGATAAGACCAAATTTAATTTTACTCATCCTCATTCTCCCTTTGCTGTTTTATCCTTTGATTCCCCCGGAGGTTAAGCCGGCGATGATTTTCTGCTGGAAGATTAAAACCAACACGATAAGCGGAACCGTGACCACAATCGATGCCGCCGCCATGTCACCCCATGGCAGTTCATAATTGCTGGGAAACAACGCAATCCCCACCGGTACCGTGCGCATGCTGTCATCCGTCATGAAAGTCAAACTATAAATATACTCATTCCAGGAATTGATAAAAACCAACAGGCCTACCGAAAAGGTGGCGGGTTTAATGAGCGGCAGCATAATTCTGAAAAAAGTTTGCAGTCTGGAACAACCATCGATGGTCGCCGCTTCTTCGAACCCCTTCGGCAGTTGGCTGAAGAAGTTCGTTAATAACCAGATCGCCATTGGCAAGGCAAATGTGGTATAAGGGATAACTAGCCCGGCATAAGTATTTAGCAGATTCATATTTTTCAAGATTAAAAATAATGGGCTGACTGTGGAGATCGTCGGAAACATGGAAATCGTCAGGATCGACAGCAGGATGACTTTTTTTCCTTTAAAGCGCAGTCTCGCCAAAGCATAGGATGCCGATGCGCCGATTAAAATGCTTACAACCGTGGTGATCGTCGCAACAACCGCACTGTTCAATAAATACCTGGCAAACGGATGTTTCTGGAATACATTAAAATAGTAATCTACGTTCATTGTGCTGGGTATCCATTTGGCGGGAATAGCCGATATCTCCGCAAGCGGTTTGATTGACGTTAAAAATTGCCAGATATAGGGCAGCAAAATAAAGGCTAAAAACAATAAAACCAGCACATATAACAAGCTTGACTTAAACGTTCTCGATACCTTAAGATCCACCGTAACCTTCCCCCTTTCCGAATATATTTTAGGCAAGATTTTTGCCGATCGATTTCATATAAATTAAGCTAATGGCAAACACAACTAAGAAGATCAGAACGGACAGCGCCGAACCATAGCCGAAATTCAGGAACTTCATGAGGTGGGTGTAAGCATATAAAGATACGCTTTCCGAACCGTTTGCCCCGCCGGTCATGACGGAAACCAAATCGAATACCCTGAACGCGTCGATCGTTCTGAAAAGAAGAGCGACGAGCACGGTGCTCTTGACCATCGGTAAAGTAATTTTTACGAATGCCTGAAAAGAATTGGCGCCGTCGATTTTTGCCGATTCATACAAATCGCCGGGAATCATTTGCAGCCCCGCCAAGATAAGCAACGCCATAAACGGAGCCGTCTTCCAGACATCCGCTATCACCAGCGCCATAAATGTACCGCTTTCCGTGCTTAACCAAGCTCGGTAGCCATCGATCAGCCCGAGTCTGTAAAGCACATCATTAAACAAACCGTACTGGTCGTTATATATAAATTTCCACATCAGGGCCGATACGGTAGTCGGAATCGCCCATGGAATAAGAATCGCCGCTCTAACCAGCCCTCTGCCTTTAAACGTTTTGTTCATAATCATCGCCGCAGCAAAGCCGACGACTAATTCAAAAAAAACGGTCGCTATCGTAAATTTAAAGGTGAAAAAAATCGATGCTCCCGCTCTCCCATCCCGAAATATATCCGAATAATTTTTTAAACCGACGAATGGATATCCTGAGCCCGGATCTGTTAACACCATTTCATGCAGACTTAACCAAAATGTCCTTAAAATCGGATAAACCGCAATGACCAATAAAATAATTAGCGCAGGGAACATCATCAGCCAGGCATCTCTAGTTTCCTTTCTTTGCTGTAAACTCTTCATTCCCTCATTAACTCCTTCTGATGACATGGGCTGCGGAACATCCGGTGCCATCCCGCAGCCCATGCAGGTTTAATTTCTTTATTTGCTCAATGCTTCAAGATCGCTTTGAATGTTGTCCAATGCCGTTTTTATATCGATATGATCCGACAATGCCGCATGGATGTTAGTTTGAATCGAATCGGAAACTCTGGAATATTGAGGAGACATCGGTCTTGCCTTCCCATTCA
The DNA here is from genome assembly GCF_020179875.1 of Paenibacillus sp. alder61. Taxonomy (NCBI): domain Bacteria; kingdom Bacillati; phylum Bacillota; class Bacilli; order Caryophanales; family Paenibacillaceae; genus Paenibacillus; species Paenibacillus sp. alder61. The sequence goes on along the minus strand of NZ_JAIUDG010000005.1, from coordinate 225,666 downwards.
TAATAATGTTATAGAAATCCGCGTAGAATGGATTCGCTTTCAAAACTTCGGGATCTTGATAAACCGCTTTCAATACCGGTGGTTGGGCAGCGATCAAATTCATCTTCTTCTGTACGCTTTCGCTGGACAGATATTTGATAAAGTCGACGGCGGCTTCTTTATGTTCATCATCAATGTACTTATTGATCACCAGATTCAGACCGCCCAAAGTGGAATGCCCCTCTGTACCCTTAGGACCAACCGGTAAAGCGGCAACGCCCACTTTATCCTTGACTTTGGAACCTTCCTTGTTGGCTTGGCTCCAGAATCCGGACCAATCCCGGATAAACAGCGCTTTGCCGTCCAGGAATACCTGTTCGCTTTCCGGCTCCGTATAAGTCGTTACCCCTTCGGGAGCATACTTTTTGACCATATCAAGCATGATTTGGGTCGCTTCGATATTATTCTCCGAATTGACAACCGGTTTGCCTGATGCGTCCAGGACCTCTCCGCCGTTGTTGGCTATATATTCAACCCAGTTGCATACCAACGCTTCGGACAGCGCCGCTTGAAAAACCCCTGTGTATTGAATATCGTTCTTGCCCTGCACTTTGCTTTGCAGATCCATCCAACCTTGATACGTAGTAGGCGGTTCTACCCCCAATTGATCGAGTACGTCTTTACGGTAAAAGAGAGCGCTTGCATTTGTAAACCACGGAAAAGCGACAAGCTTGTCGTTGTACGTCGCCGTTTCAATCGTACCCGGCAAATATTTATCCTGCGTTGCCTGATCAAAATACGGGGTTAGATCGGTTAACCACTCGGCAGCCGCAAACTCCGCCACAAAGACCACGTCCAAAGCCATCACGTCCACGCTTTTATCGCCCGAGGCCAGCTTATTGACAAAATCATCGTGGACCACATTGGCGTCCTGCGGCAAGATTTTCGTTTTGACGACGTATTTATCTTGGCTTGCGTTATATTCATCAACAAGCGTTTGCGCCGGCTTTCCGATTCCTTGGTCAAATGAAAAAGTGATGGTCACCGGTTCCTTGGTGTTTGTTGATTCCGACTCCGACTCAGCCGAATTCCCACCGCAACCCGCCAATGAAAAAACGAGAGAAGCTGCAATCAACGGCATCCATATTTTTTTTCCTTTTAACAATGTCATGAAAAAACCCCCATTGAAGTAAAATTGTTAGTTTCCAACAAATAGAGCGCTTTCTTAAACGTTTAAAAAAATTAGCCCCCTTTAAATCATTGTTCAGGAAAACCTTTTCCCGTTAGACAAAAAAATCACCACACATTTTTACCTCTAATTCCCCCTTGTTTTAGTTAAAGTCTAGCTTTTTAATCCACATCAGGAAAACCTTTTCCTGATGTGGATATATTATACCCCGGATTTTTACTAAAAATCAATAGAAATTATCCATTATATTTTTCGCACACTAATTCTTCTAATGATTTTATGGGGAACAAATTGGGTTTTCGGTATGGCTTGCTGGTTATGATGAATCAGCTTGAACAGGGTCTTGATCGCTTTAAGGCCCTCATCAAAATAAGAAATCCGTACCGTTGTCAATTCGGGACTGAAGTATTTTCCGAACTCCAGGTCGTCAAACCCCATAATGGAAATATCGGCAGGGACCGAAACTTTTGCCGTTTTTAGAAATCGTATGGCCCCGATCGCCATCACATCGTTGCAGGCCATTACCGCGGTTGGCAGGGTACTATTTTCTTCATATATTTTTCTCATGCAATCGTACCCGGAATCGAAGGAAAAGTTCCCATGTTCGATATAAGAAGCCGGAACTTCAATGTTGTGTTCTTTTAGGGCCTGCCTATATCCCTTTAAACGTTTCTGTCCGGAGGAATAGTCGTTTTCCGGCCCGCCTATAAACGCTATTTTTTGATGTCCGTTTTCAATTAAAAAGGAAACCGCATCATACACGGCCTTCACATTGTCATGAGTGACCGTATGAATGATATCTTCACCTTCCGAAGCTTCTTGTGTCACCAATACGATAGGGTATCCTTGCCTTTTCATCTCTCCTACCAAAGCAGAATTAACATCAACTCCCGCAAACAAAACGCCATCTACTTTTTTATCGGCCAAAACGCCTAATAATTCAACCTCCTTTTCCTGCTGCCCCCCCGATTCACAAACCATTAAGGTATACCCTTTCTGTTGGCAAAAGCTGTTGATCCCCCTGGTCAATGCCCCGAATACCGGATTCGAAATGTCGGGAACGATAATCCCGATAATGTTTGTTTGATTCGTGATTAACCCTCTTGCCAAAGAATTAGGCTTGAAATTTCTTTTTTGAATCACATCATTGACTCTTTTTTTCAGCTCCGGACTGACCGCCTTGGAATTATTGATGACCCTTGAAACGGTCGCGACCGAAACCTGCGCCTCTTTGGCGATATCTTCAATCGTAACTGACATGACACCACTCCTAAAAACTCGCTTATCGTCTTGTCGCCCGGATAATTCCGAACGCCATCTAAACCTAATCTTGACAATATTTTAACATTAAATCAACTTTAATTCTCCCCCCCTTCAAAACCACTGCCGAATGATTCATTTGCGTTTCCCGCCGTCTCTTATATGATTTGCGGAACGCAGAGAAATCGTGCCTTGAAAAGTAAAAGAACCTCAAACGCCGGTTCAACTCAAACGTTTGGGGTTCTTTTATGTGATAGCTTAAAGCCTGCGCAGCTTAAACAATCTCAGAAAAATGATTATTACTTGGACTCCAAAGCCTCCACATCACTGCTGAACGCCTCGCTGTACTGTTTAAACGGACCGGTATCGAACTCATAGCTCGGATCCTCGGCTTTAGGCGGGTTCTCTTTCAGCTTGGCATACAGCGTGTCGATTTCGCCGGAAAGCTTGGTCCATACCTGTTTAACATCGTCATACTTGGCGTCCAGCCCTTGCACATAGGTGTCGTACTCCGCTTTTTTCTCCATGGCCTTGCCGAGACGCTCAATGACGAAGTCGATGTCCAACGTCTCCCCGGTGCTGCCTGTCCCGCTGTTCGCATACCAGCTTATGTTGACGAAACCTTCATTCCAGATATCGGAGGTAACAAAGTTCTGAATCTCGCCGAGTTTGGACTCCACGCTAGGCGGCTCCTCCGCGGTTGCGGCCCCTTCGGCCAGCGAAGTTTCAAGCGATTTCTGAATCGCTTCTTTCAGTTTTTCTTCATCGGTCTTTTCCTTACCCGCACATCCGGTAAATACCAGAGACATGGCCAAGACCAGACCGATCCATAGACTCCCTTTTGCCATTTTGAACACGTTTGACTACTCCCTCTCTGTTATATATTTCCTTAGTTATATCGGGTTTGGTTTCCAAATTTTGAAGATGCGCTGGCCAAATAACGCAAAAAAGCAGCTTTCCCAGCGGCCCCGCCATCCCTCTGGCCGCTCGTCGAAATAGCGGCCGTTTGGGGCGCTATTTCGGTCGAATTCCGCTCCGCGGGGGAAATAGCGGCCAAAAACGGCCTTATTTTGCGGCGGCGGGGCCCAAAAGCGGGTTTCTGCCCGCTTTTCGCAAAAATAAGGCCTCAAAAGACCGCTATTTCCTGGCGAATGGCCAAATTCGACAAAATAAGGCCGTTTTGGGCCCTTATCCCGAGGGCGACCAACCGCCCCCGCATTTTTCCCACCCCGCACCTCGCATTCCCACGCCACACATTCACATCCCACATCCCACATCCCGCAAAAAGAACCCCGGACGGATTCCAAAAGAATCAGCCGGGGTTCAACCCTCCCTTATTCAGCTACAACTTTACGCAAATTGAATCTCGCGGATCGCGACCGCTCCCGACAGAACCAGATACACGTCCTGCCGCCCGGCAACACCGTTCAGCTCGCAAGTGTACTCCTTCCACTCCCGGGAACCGCTAGCGTTCGCGTTCGAGTGCCACGCCAGCTTGCCCGCAAGCACTCCTTCCGGTGAGCCGAGGCGCACCTCGACGGCGGAGTCCGCCGCGCCCACTGCCGCGCGCACGCGCAGCGTCCCTGCGCCGCTTCCGAATTCCGCGTCCGCGAATGCGATCCATCCGCCGGTGCCTTTCAGCTCGACCGCGCTGCCGCCTTCCGCGCACTCCCCGATCCATACGCCTTCGTAGTCGTCGTAATTGATCGCTTGGGTCGGCTGCTTCAAATCACGCGGCGGGATCGTCTCGCCGTCCACCGTCAAGCCGGCCGACAGCGGCAGGTTCTCCGAGGATGCACCGGCCAGGAACGTGTAAGTGCCGCTTTCAACGCAATAGCGCTCGCGCGTCACGTCCCAAATCGCCAGCTGCGAAACCGGGACGGCGAATTCGACTTCGGCCGTCTCACCCGGCTGCAGCATCACCCGGCGGAACCCGAGCAGCTGCTTGCGCGGGCGTTTGACCCGGGATTGGTTCGCACTTCCGTAGATCTGCACGACTTCCTCACCCGCCAGCTTGCCGGTATTCGTGACGCGGCAGGTCAGGCGGACCTCCGCTTCCGGAAAGCCGGTCGCATCCAACCGCTCCTCGGCAAGACGAAGCCCGTCGTACCGAAACGTCGTGTAAGACAGACCATGGCCGAACGGATACAATACGTCGCCCTCAAAATACTGATAAGTTCTTCCGCCCTTGATGATGTCGTAGTCCATAAACTCCGGCAACTGGTCCACGGATCTGTACCAGGTCATATTCAGGCGGCCCGCCGGATTGGTATCGCCGAACAGTACGTCGGCCAGCGCATGGCCAAGCTCTTGTCCGGCATGGGACGTGTACAGAATCGCCGGCACGTTGGCGTCCGCCCAGTTCAGCGCGTACGGATAACTGCCGACCACGACGACGACCGTATTCGGGTTCGCCGCGTAAACTTCCCGGATCAGCTGCTCCTGCGATTCCGGCAGCGTAATATCCGGACGGTCGATCGTTTCCTTCCCGTTGATCAGCGGATGGTTCCCGACGAACACGACCGCCAGCTCGGCATCCGCCGCGGCTTCCTTCGCCGCTTGTAGCTTATCCGTCACGATCTCCAGTTCGAACTCGTCGGCGTGGATGACTTTGGCTTCCGCCCCGGAGACTTCGGCCGCTCCCGCGACATTGATCTCATTCGCCGTTTCCGCCGCCTGGCCGTCCCCGACCAGCAGTTCGCCCGTCGCTTCGTTCACCGTCACCGGGGTGCCGTTCCAGGTCGAGAACGTGACGCGATCCGGCGCATGTTCCTTCGGCTGCACCAGGAATACTTCCTTCGTGAACCACTCCCAAATCTGCTCGGCCGAGGCTTTGACGATCTTGTCATCCGTGGTCCAGTAGCGGCCGTTCTCTTCCGCGATCAGGGTATGGCTGCCCCAGCCCCAATCCGTCATCTCGAATACGGCGGCTTCTTCCGCCCGCTCGGCCGTGGCCGCCAGCGCCGCAGACTCGCCGGCCTGGATCACGACGTAGCGGCCGGTCTTCTTCGATTTCAGGCGGACGCGGTCCGTTCCGGCGGCAAACCGGGTCTCCGCCTGCTTGCCGGCCGCCGACAATTTCTCGCGGATGCCCTGCAGCGGCGTAATCGCGTAAGGCAGCGATCCGCTGTACCAGTCCCGGTAGACGATGTCGCCGAGCGGTCCGATCACGGCGACCTTACGCAGCGCGTCCGCCTGAAGCGGGAGCAGGCCGCGGTCGTTCTTCAGCAGCACGGCCGCTTTCGCGGCGGCTTCCCGCGACAGCTCCGCATGCTCGGGCCGCAAAATGACGGACTCGTCGATCGCCGCGTACGGATTGCCCTCTTCCGGATCGAACTCGCCGAGCCGGAAGCGAACGCGGAACGTGTTGCGCAGCGCGGTGTCCAGGTCGCTTTCCGCCAGCAGCCCTTCTTCGAGCGCTTCGCGCAGCGCCTGCTTGATCACGACCGAGTCGTCCGTAATGCTGTCGATGCCGCCCTCCTTGACGGAGCGGGCGACCGCTTCTTTGTACGTGTCGAGGTAGCCATGATCACGGACGGTCCCCGTCACATCAAAGGCGTCGCTTACGACAAAGCCGTCCATCCCCCACTCCTGCTTCACGATCGCTTTGACGTCCGGACTCAAATTGGCCGGCACGCCGTTGATGGCATTATAAGCCGTCATCATCGACTGGGCGCCGCCTTCTTTAAACGGAATTTCAAACGCTTTCAAGTAATATTCCCGCATGTTGCGCGGATCAATGCTGACCGAAGCGTCCCCCCGGCCCACCTCATTGTTGTTGGCGATAAAATGCTTCAACGTGGCAACCGCTTTCAAATAAACGGGGTGATCCCCTTGTATCCCCTGAATGAGTGCGGACGCCAGCTTCCCGGTCAGAATCGGGTCCTCTCCATAGGCTTCCTCCGTGCGTCCCCAGCGCGGATCGCGCTCCAGATCCACCGTCGGCGCCCACAGCGTCAAGCCGTTGATTTCGGGATTCCGCCGATAGAAGCCTCTGGCTTCGTCGCCGATCACGCTGCCGATCCGTTTCATCAGCTCCGTGTCCCAGGTACAGCCGAGACCGATCGGCTGCGGGAACCCGGTGGCCTCCCCAAGCCAGGCCATGCCGTGCGCCGCTTCCGTTCCGTGTTTATACGCTTTCACACCAAGCCGCTCGACAGCTGCCTGATACTGAACCATCAGTTCCACTTTTTCTTCCAAAGTAAAGCGGGAAACCAGATCATTTACCCGTTCCTCTAACGGTAAGGATGTATCTTGAAATGGATAGCCGGTTTGTGCTGACATCGTTATCATCTCCTTCAGGCGTATTTTAAGCCAGATCCGAATGGGGGGATACCCGTAAAATTAGAGGCGTTTTCATATAGAATTCATTGGTGTTGATTGGAGAAAAGATAGGTTTGGCAATACTGAGATCTATGCGCGAGAGGAGGTGAACCCGGTGGACGATCAGACCGAGAAAGCCAAGGAACGGCTCGAACAGGCGCGGGCCAAAGATTCGACCGATGAAGGGCGGAAAGGCGCGTTTATGACAAAAGACGCGTGGAACCAGGACGGCAATCCCGCCGCGGCCGAAGACGAATTCGGTCCCGAGATGGAGCAGGAGGCCCCGCCCACGCTCAACGGCAAACCGCTGTAAAGCGCTGTAAAGCGCACGAAAGAGGGGCATCCCGCCCCTTTTCCCCGTATTTTCACCTCCCCTTCCAAACCTCCTTCCCCGCCATGTTGACAAAATGAAAGCGACATTCTAAGATGTGGGGTAATCGTTTACGCTGTATGCAGCGTAAGAACTATTCCATCGTCTACGGAGGCAGCAGGAATGAAGCCAACCATTAAAGACGTCGCGTCCAAAGCCAACGTCTCTATTGCGACGGTGTCCCGAGTTTTGAACAATTTGCCCGGGTACTCCGATAAGACCAAGCAAAAAGTATATCAAGCCATTGAAGAGCTCGGGTATCAGCCGAACGCGATCGCCCGCGGTCTCATAAATAAACGTACCCATACCCTCGGCGTGATGTTTCCCAACGTTTCCAGCGATTTTTCTTCCGAGCTTCTGCGAGGGGTGGAGGATTTCGCACAGGATAACGGATATAGCGTGATCGTGTGCAATACGGATTTCGACGGCAAAAGAACGCTGAAATATTTGCAGGTCCTGCGGGAAAAGCAGATCGACGGGCTGATTTTTTCAAGTGAAGTGCTGAAACAAGCGTATTACGAAGTCCTGGAGGACATGCAAATTCCCGTCGTCCTGGTCTCCACCGAGAGCAAGTATCCCGTCCCGTATATCAAAGTCGATGACTTCCAGGCGTCCTTTGATGCCGTGGAGTACCTGATTCATTTGGGGCACCGAAACATCGCCCTGATCAGCGGGACAAAAAGCGATACCCTCGCCGGTATTCCAAGGGTGGAAGGATACAAGAAAGCCCTGGAGAAGCATGGAATTCCGCTAAATCCATCCTATATCGCCTACGGTGATTTCATGTTTGAGAAGGGCTGCGAGGCGATGGAGACTCTTTTGCACAACAACTCCGACTTTACCGCGGTTTTCGCCACCAGCGACGAGATGGCCGTGGCCGCCCTTGCGACCGCTGCCAAGCATGGCATCAAGGTCCCCGAGGATTTGTCCATTATGGGCTATGACGATCTGAAGCTGGCCCGGATGGTCGTCCCTCCCTTGACCACGGTTCGCCAGCCGCTGTACGACATGGGCACCATCGCCGCCCGGAAATTGATTCGGATGATCGAAACCGGAGAAAGGGAAGACAGCCAAATCATTGCTCATTCCATTGTGGAGCGACGGACGGTGAAACCTTTTCTATAGAAGACGGGGGCTGAGTTTCCTCGGCATAAGCGATACATCGGTCTACAAACTCCAATGCCTCTTGGGAAACCGGGTATAGCCCGGTTTCTTCGGCAGGCCGCTTGCGGACTTCCCAGAATTTCTCCTCCAGCTCGGCATCTCCCTGAAACGTTTCCTTCGTGAGATGTATGACATCACGGCCAATCTCATACCCTTCTTCCGATTCCGGAGGGATCCGGTGTTTCATGCACCGCTCGATTCGCCGCAGCAAAGCCATATACCGCCGGGTGGTCTCATTATTTTGGCTGATATTGGGGAGAGCCTCTTGCAGAAGCGCCTTTTCCTCCTCTTGAAAATAATCCGTCCATTTCTTCGCACCGGTCTGCGTCGACACTCGCACCAGTTGCGCCACCTGTTCCCAAGACAACGATTCTTCCAAATCGATCATATTGATTAGCGATGTGGTATTCGAAATGCTGGTTTGCAGTTTGGAGAGTTGCTCCTGCAAGTAATTATAATGCGAAACCAGAATTTGTTTATAAGTCAGCTTATCCAGCAAATCGCGCATGTCCTCCAAGGGGAGAGAGAGCGATTTGAGAATCATGATTTTCTCCAAATGAAACAAATCTTCTTCGGTATAGAGCCGGCGGCCGGAATCATCCTTAAAACTCGGCTTCAGGAGATCGATCTGATCATAGTAACGGAGCGTGCGAACCGAAATATTGCGCTGCTTAGCCACCTGGCCTGTCGTCCATCGTTTCATTTTTCTCCTCCTTCTGAAAAAAAGGCATTGAAGGTGACGTAACGTCATCCAATATGCTTAGTTTATAACATCCGCAGAAAGAGGGGAAAGAAGCAAATGAATGTCCAAAAAATAAGTTGGAAGGAACAGGATGCTTGGGGCCGGAAAGAATTTGTACTGCTAATGCTCCTTGAGTTTGGATTCGTCATAGGCTGCATTAAATTCGTCCTTCACCCCATGTATTCCCGGTGGCTGCATAATGATCTGTATGCCGGAACTTTAATGGGGCTGACCATAGCGGTTGTCCTTATTTTAGGGGTCTATGCGGTGGCCCTCCGCCCCAAAGGGCTCTCCTGGACGGAAGTGGGGCTGAAGCCGTTTGACCGGAAAAATTGGAAACTGATTGCTCTATCGAGTGTTGCCCTTTTGGTCGGTGCCGTGATCATTATGGAGCTTACCAGCTTTTTGGGGAATACGTATGAGAACAGCAAAACCGTGGCCTTACGGGAAAATACCACCTTCTTGGCGGTTCTCATCGCTTTCATCACCGGGGCCGTAATCTCGCCGCTTTACGAGGAGATCTTTTATCGAGGTTTTTTGTACCGCTGGCTGCGGACGCGGGTAGGTTTAACCGGCGCTCTGCTGCTAAGCGCATCGATCTTCACCCTTATTCACATTCCGACCTATAATGTCATGCCGGCGAATTTCTGGAGCGGCGTTATTTTTGCGTATGCCTACGAGCGTACGGGTTCCATCTGGCCTTCCGTGATCATTCACGGGGTAACCAATGGAATTATGGTTTTGTTGACGGTTATGGTGGGGTAGGGCGAAAAAGATGCAAATCTGCAGGTATTTTAGACCGGTAATCGAGCGGATGCGAAAAAAGATGCAAATCTGCAGGCATTTCTAGCGATTTCAGAGAAACGAGCCGGTTTCGTCGATAATTCCTGCAGATTTGCAGGAATTTTCAAATTTGGGGCCCGAACAAGAAAAAAACATGCAGATTTGCAGGAATTCGATGTTATCCAGGTTGTTGATGGGCACCAGCCCAAAAAAAAGCCTATTAGACAGAGGCTTGTCTAATAGGCTTTTGATTAATAGAACAAACAATCATTTTACGAGCCACCATGCTGTGTAAAAGCCGTCACTATTGTAGATGAGTTTTGAACCACATTACTTATGCTTGGATTAAAAATTATTAAGGATGCAAGTAAAGTCGCTACAATAACTAATTTTTTCTTCATACTAACAACGCACCTCACTAATTATATTTCTGTACTGTAAACACGTTTCTTCCGTGGCCATGTGTCTGGCCTGTTCAAAAAGCAACATAAACTTAATAATACTGCCTTCGTTATTAATCGATACTGAATTTCTCAGACCGGGTATAATATAATTAAAAGCATTACTGTAGTCTCTTTTACGCACATAGTAATTGGAAAACTCATACAAAAACTTGTCATAGTGGTCGGGGATTACCTGATACAGATAGAAATCCTTGGACTGACTCTCATAAGCTTCTATTTCCAAACTAAATTGTTGAAGGATATGATCCACATCAAGTTGGTATCTGTTAGCGGCAAACAGAATATTAAGTATACCCTGCAAGATCTCCTCCGGGTGTTCCCGGAGATAATCTACATATTCGGTGAGAACACTAATATCTCCTCCCAAAAGTTTATTAACATAGATATTAGCCTGCGACCACTTTTTGTACTGACTCAACCAGTGTTTGGTATCCTCGTCCGTTTCCCTCACCCAGCTTAAATCCGCGTATTCATAGGTGTATTGCAATGCCCCTTCATAGTCGTACCTCGAATCACAGGCATCCGCACATAACAGTTTTGCGTACGCAATGTAGACAAATAACGGCCTGCTTAGTTTGCTCTGTATTTCCTGGAATTCCCTATCAGACCTCTTATCACTATAATATATTATTTTTGCCTTATGTTCCATCTCTTTTGCTAATGTCTCCACCCGGTCCCATTCCCGCAGAGCGCGATACAAGTTAGCCAGATCCTTAAGCGCATCCAATTGCAGAATTTCGTCCAACCGGTCAACGAAGGGCTCAAATTGATGCGCATATTTTAGATTTCTCGCTTGATCTTCACCGATTCGAATTTTGAACAGCCTGTACTGACATAAGGCCAAACGCTCGGAATACTGCTTCTTCTCGCTCATCGCCACATTTTCATACAGGATTTCCGCTGCTTCGAAGTTGCCATTCTTAAATAGCTCTTCCGCCAGCTCAAATAAAGGGGTGGAATACATTAAATCATCCAACAGCAAATTTACGATTTGCCGAACACAATCCAACTTTCCCAGCGTAGCGCATTTATGAAGGAAGGGGCCAATTCGGCGCCAATCCGGGTTTATATCCTGCAAATATTCTTTGATATATCTTTCATAGAAATGTCCTTTAGGAAGTCCTAATACCTCTGTCATTCGATCCAGATGATCCACGGTTAGCGTCCGGTTTCCGTTGATCAGGTAGCTGACCGTTCCGACGTTTATCTCCAGCTTCTTGGCGAACTGGCTGATGTTCAAGTCATTCTGTCTGATGTATTGCGTAACTTCTGCAAGTATCGTAGATGAACTCAACCCAACCACCCCATATAAATTCTAATTAATAGCTTCAGGATTACATCTACAATATTGTATATGATGGTATTTTCTGTATATTAAAGACTATATCCTTTTTTTGTACTCCGGTCAATTTATTGAAGCCAAAGTTCCCTCGCAAGAAACAATTTTTGAGCGAGGGCGTTTATATATACAGGAAACTGAAACAACAACAGACTTTATAATGAGGTGAATGATGAAAATACTAGACGGCCTCTAGCTTCCCGTAAGGAGGTTAGAGAATACAATGAGCAGAAGTGTCAAGAAATCCCCCGTATGGACGGATCACCGTACTCCCGGTACGCGATGGAGTAAGCGACAGGCCAGCAAGGCCGTACGCCGATTTGCGGGCGATATTAAAAAAGGAAAGTGGTACCGAAAGGTGTATTGCTCCTGGAATATTTGCGACTATCGTTTTTTTAAAACGCGACAGCAGGCGATCGACGAATGGGAAACATCACCATGGCGTCAAAATCGCTATTTGACCCGGGCCGAAGTTATCCAAGATTGGGAAAGGGTATATAGAAGAAAATAAGCTCACGCGTCGGTAAGGGAAGCCCGGCGCTTGAGCTTTTTATTCTAGGATGTTCCGGAGCTCGGGATTGCAATCATACTTTATCTCATCCCTTATAGATGTGGGCAGGATGTGATTAGCGATCATGATCGCTACACAGCGCCTACGGCAAATAGAACATAAGCCTCTTTGGTACAACGCAATTAGAATCTTTTGACATGAAGGAGTCGGATTCTTCTCAAAGATCTCCAATATACTGAAGCCAACGGTATGAAACGAGTCCTTGTTACGTCTTTTAAATACAACGCGCTCCAATAACTGTAGATCGCTTTCTATAAAATTATGAATAAAAAGAACCAACGCTTCAATTTCGGTGCTTTGTTGACCCATAAGCTGGATAGCAAGCCTATGAATGCGCTCATCCTTCATATTATGAAGCGCACGAATAGCCGCCGATCGAATACGGGGATGCCTCGATTGTACCAATTCCATTATTTTTTGCGGGTCAAGCGGGAATGCCCTTTTACCAAATATAGTTAAATACACTTCGAGCTTTTTGAGACTTCTCTCTTTCAGCAGATCACGGGCCGCTCTCAATAAGTCTTCTTCCGAGGCCTTCATGCCCCATTTAAGATAAGAGTACAGGGGGCGCTTTAAGTTTTCCAGAGATACCTTCAGCTCATCATAGGACATGTCGTAAAGCGGCTTTGAGGACAAGTCCTCCTTTGATTCCCGGGTTGCCGAACGCAAAAAAGCCTGTATATTCGCATCTTTCCGGCTCCCCAATAACCTATTTACGTTGTCTTTTCCCAAGTGCTCATAAGCAAAATCCAAAAGAAATTTATCCGCGATATAGTCTGAGGACATGACTTCCTTACCGATTTGTTCCGCAATAAATATTAAGCCTTGTTCACCGCCAGCTTCAATAATCTCCTCCCCGCCAAGGAAATCATTCCAGTCTTCGCGGTAACGGAACGCATTTTTCATGGTCGCCAGAGCCGTCGGGTTGCCATTTAAAGCAAAAAGCTTTGCTAACCGAAACACCTGCAAGAAGTCCCAATCGTCTTCTTCAATATCGCTCTCCAACGTTCCGAGAATTCTTACTTGCAAGGAATCGGACGCATTGGATAGCTGCATGACCTCCCAGAGATAGCTCTCCCTGCTTACATCACATTGAGGATCGTAGGCCGTATTTTTTATGCAAGCCTCATATATAGCCTCAACGTACTTATCGGAAAGTTCCGGTGATTGCTTCAGATAAAGGATAATACTCCCCAGGCCTCGGGCTAAATCATGGCGAAATTGTTTGATATTCATAGACTCCCCCTAAAAGCAAAAACCCCTCTATTCCTTGTAATCGTCTTCATCCCAAATGGAATGTTCCCCGTACCCCAGAAACTCCCGTACCTCGAGCACTTCCTGGCCCTTGAGGATGATTTCAATTCCATCTTCATAATCCCATTCCATTCCGGCGGAAAGGACAGCTCCAAACCGGGGATCCTGTGGATCATAGGGATTTCTATAGATATGAATGTCGCTTATAGAAATAAAGGGTAAAATACTCCTCCCCTTGGCCTCCAACAATCCCTCGGCTCTCCCCAAATTGGGATAAGTCTCGGTCAGGACTTCATCTTTCCAGGCACACATCTTATCGCACAATTGATCAACCGCCTCATCAGGCAGGGCATTTAAACCATGTTCGATATATGACTCCGCTTCCTCTAGGCACATGTCCTCCTCTCTGAAATGATACTCCACTCGATCATTCGTCAAAGCAAACAGGCCAAAGCCTGAAATGGCCTCGCCATTTGGCGCGTAAATGTCTACCTCTTTTCCGACACTCTCTAAATGAAATTTGCTGATGATGGATATTCCCTCCCAAAAAGTTGATTTGCAGTGAGGTGCACGATAAGTATGAGGCTTCGCCCCCATAGGCATTCCTTTGGTATTTAGCCCAAGCCAATCTAGGTGCCTAGCTCATACTTCCAACACTTCAAATTGCAAAAAGATGCAAATCTGCAGGTATTTGAGCCGGTTCACGAGCAATATACGAAAAAAGATGCAAATCTGCAGGTATTTCTAGCGATTTTAGAGAAACGAGCCGGTTTCGTCGAAAATTCCTGCAGATTTGCAGGCATTTAGAAATTTTGGTCTCGAACAAGAAAAAAACATGCAGATTTGCAGGAATTCGTGATAATCAAGTCGTCTGATGGGGCATCCGTTACCGCAACCTCCCCTTTTGGCTTTGATGATTTCAGAACGGGCAGTGGTTACTTACTTTTCGACTGGACGAAGTTTTTTGCTCGGCTGCCACTTTCCCCATGCCTTAAGCTTCTGCTCAATAAGACCTCCATGCCAATAATCGACCTTAAATTGTTCCGCTTCCTTCTTGGCCGGGGCGGTCAAATCGGATGTAGTGACGAGCAAGGATAAAATACAGTCGTGGTTACGCTTGGCCGCCACCAGTTCCCGTACAGTCATCACCTGAACAAGATTATGGTCGGCATAACATTTGGCTTGGACTGCCGTTTTTTCGCCGCGACGGTTGATGATTACAAGATCCACCCCGCCGTCATTGCCACCTACGCCTACTTCTTTAACTGTATAGCCCTGATCCCGGAAATAAAGAGCAAGCAATCGCTCAAACTCCGCTCCCGATAAATCATCCAGTCGGCTTGTCAAAATAATCTCATCGGATCTAACTGATTTGCTTGAGCGTCTTGAAGACGGCGGGGTTGTTTTTTTTCGTGTTGTCGCGGGTTTCATCTGCTTTTTCTGATTACGTCTTTTCTTTGTCCACAACATACCGGCGATCTCTGCCACAAGAACGGAACCAACTACAATCCCGATGAAGAACCCCCAATGCAAACCAGGAAAACTAAAATACAGAGAAAATCCTCCAATAAGAATTAAGCCTCTTAGGATGCAGGCTATTTGCCTGCCTTCAGCCTTATAAGTTCTAGCCATGCCGATTTTTCATCCTTCCTGTTATGTATCCATTCCAATTTTCGACAATTATCCCTACTTTCCTCTTTTGAGGTAAAAGAAAAGTCCCGCTATGGCCTAACTCTTACTGAAATGTCCCGCAAATCCTGTTCATTCATAGCAGTGGATACGCTGGCCTATCAAAAAAAGAAGGGCTGAACCCAGCCCTTTAACTACATAAATACCCCATGGCTACGCGCTCTTTATCCGCAATCTCGAGCAAAAGCTTGGAAGCCTGGTTTAACTCCTGCTTGTTTCCCGTTCTACCCGCAAAGTCGATCAATGAAGAAACGTTAACCCACATTGGAGCGATTTCAGTAAACATCAGGTATGCCTGTTCTACTTTTGGGTCTCCAAACAGATCGACGCATTCTTTAAGAAAATCCCGATACAGATTTCGAAACAAAGCGCCGCCCGTTCCCGCTCTTTCCATCAATAACGCAGTCAAGCATAGATCATGCTCAAAATTTTTGCTGCGCGAAGGCCACTTCAGGATTTCTTTGCTCATTTTCACAATGCCTTTATTCCCGATATTGCGAATGGGCGGATTCAAGTAGTCTTGGGCATTCCGGGTTAAGGATGACCGGATGGCGGGGATAAGCG
Organism: Paenibacillus sp. alder61; assembly: GCF_020179875.1. Lineage (NCBI taxonomy): Bacteria > Bacillati > Bacillota > Bacilli > Caryophanales > Paenibacillaceae > Paenibacillus > Paenibacillus sp. alder61. The sequence continues at coordinate 209,975 of NZ_JAIUDG010000005.1, read as the reverse complement.
GTGGAAAGGTGCCGATCGGCTCGATCGTAAAGGAACGATTCCTGGAGCTCATGGGTCCCTTTGCGTTTCTAGCCATCGCCAAATGGGCCAAACTCGTCTTCACAAGTCCTCCCTGTTGTCTGGTATCCGCCATGTAGGCGTATTCGTCATCCATGCCATAAATCACTGCATAGTGGCCGGCGAAGTGCACTTTGTTCGTGAAATAATCCAAATAATAGGAGTCCAGCTTAAGCCCCACGGGAATTCCGCTTTCGATGAAGCTCCGTACGTTCCGCCACGCTTTTTCGACGGACGAGGTTTCTTGCGTCTTGACGGTGATGTTGAGCCGGGATGCTAGGCAAGCAGTGATTTCATCCGGCTTCACCCTTCCCCCAATAAAAGGAAAGTCCATTCCCTTCGAATCCCAATAAATGAAGCCCAACCCTTGCCCAAGACCAAATAACATCGGCTCCGATAGTCGGACTCCTGCAAATTGAAGTAAATTGCCCATGGTTGTCGTCTCGCAATGTTCCCCTTGAAAAGGGCTGAAGCCTTCAATGATCTTAGTCATGATCCCTCGTCTCCTCCAACAATTCGTTGATTATTTTTGCAACGAACGCTTGCTCGCTCTCGATAAGACTCATCGGATGAAGGAATAGCGCCCTTACGTACAGCGGTAATCGAATCGAGCCTTGCGATTCGTACTTCTGTCTTATATGTTGTAAAGCCTCCCCAAGCACAACCTGCCGTTTCCGCAAAGCTTCAATCGCTTCATCCTTATCGATAAAAGGTAAAGCGGCAAGCCCGAGATCGAATCGGTTATCGCGCTCTCGCGAAGAAGATAGGCCGTTGATGATTTCATTTCTCAGCGTTGCCATCCCGGCTTCCGTGATGACAAATCGGATCGGCATAGGTCCCTTGCCGGACTTCTCACCTGAATCCTCGGACTCGATCAATCCTTTATGGTTCAATTTCTTCAATCCAGCGTAAACCGAAGTCGTGCCGATATTCGCCCATTCCCGAAAGCCGCGTTGATCGATTAACTTGTTAATGTCGTAACCTGACGCTTGATTGCATTCCGCGATAAGTTGCAACAGCATAAATTCAACATTCGAAAGTTGGTTCATTGCGAGACCCCTCATAATTAATACTTCATATCTGTAATATAACATTAGTGTAATATAAGAGCAATCACGTCGCTTCCATATCGTGGACTTTATCATGGACTTATTTAGACGAGGATATTTGCTTGGAAAGGCCACAAGACATGTCCTGCCACAATCCTGTAAAATAAGAACTTAGAATATATACATAGGAGCGAATAAAAACCATGAGGAATCATTTTAAAGGCCTATTCCGCAAAAACGCCGAACCGCCGCAGCCGAGCGAATTTATCCAAACCGTCAACAAGCTGCTGGATGAGTATAAGGGCTTGTACCAAGGGGAGTTCCCCTATGTGCTTCATGAAAGATTATCGGAAAGCCAGGTGGAACAGTTTGAGGCGGCGGCCGGCACCCCGCTCCCGCAGGACTATCGGGATTTTCTGATCTATATTGGAGACGGAGCCGCCAAGAAGCGGCAATTTCCCTTATCCCTGTCTCATGCCAAGGCTTGCTTGGAATATTGCTTGCAGGAGGAAACGGAACCGGATTATATAAGCCGCCCTTTCAGCGCGGACAGCTGCAACCGGGCGTTTCATGAGGATTACGAGGATGGGGACAGCGACATGGATGAGGATGCGGCGGACGAGCACTATAACCGGCTCTATAGCGAAGCGCTGCAAGGGACGATTACCCTGCACCATGACGGATGCGGATATTATATCGTGATGATTGTTACCGGTGAATTGGCCGGTCAACTCTATTACATAGACACCTGTCATGGACAAGGTATACGTAAAGTCAGCGATTCCTTTGCCGAGTATTACCTGAAATGGCTGGAGCGCCGGATATTGGAGAGACGAGCGGAGCTGGAGCGGAATGATCCATTCGATTGCGTCATCACCAAGGTCAAGCTGGGCGGCAATGTGAGGGATTTGACGGTAAAAAAAGCGGAGCCCCCTTTTGAATTTCAGTTTGAGTATTTCTGTCCCGGCGATTTTGCCCTTGAAGGGGGACATACGGAGCTGACCCAGGTTCATGACCGATTGGTCGTCTCCTTGTATATGGAGGATAGGTCGTTTAGTCCTGTGGTGTACAAAAAGCTGGAGGAAAGCGCTAGTCCGGTAAGTCCGACAAGTCCGGCGCCACCCCAGACCGGTAACTCCTCCGGTCCGCCTATGAATCTCATCGGAGACCGGTCCGAGCATATCGTGATTGGCCAAGTCCGGAGATTATTCAAGTATGATACGGGCGAGCTCGCCTTCCCTTTGTATGTGGAGGGGCTGGAACAAGAAATTCTGATCCGGGGGCTGGACATTCCCGATTTGGCGGTAGGAGACCGACTGCAAATTCAAGGCAGATTGTGCGGAGAGGTGTATCGGATTCGACGCTAGGCCCGTTGAAAAGAAACGGGGGAACGAGCCCTGCTCGTCCCCCTCCTCTGCATTGAACAGGCGTAGGGAGAGACCCTGCCCCCTAACACCGTACATATTTTCGTTTAAATCCAAGCTTTCCCCGGTCCAAGGTCTTCTGTATGTTTTCGGAAGCCTTCAGGAAGCTGCTCTTTTTGTTGTCCTTCTTAAGTTCCACCGGTCCGACGGCCTTGGCGGTCTCGACCGCCTGATGGTGGAGCGGCAAATACGATACAGCTACGGTGTAGATAAAGTTGTTCATCGCGGACTTCGTTCGTTCGGGAGCCCCGTGAATCGTTTTTTCCACAGTTTCAAGCATATGGGCAAGTTTGCTCTCGGAAAATTCATCATCCGGCCGGCTTCCCAACAGCCAGCAGTAACAGCTCCACCCCGCCGACATTCTCAGCTCTTCGCCGCTGGCGATCCACTTGTCGGCCACTTCTTGGGCGATCTCCGTTTCCGCCAAGGTTACCGCCACCACATAATCGGACAGCATATAGAAATAAGCCCCGTCCATCCAGCGCTCAAAGTCCGCCTCCGTCATCGCCTTGGGATCGGCAATGATGCCGGCAAAATACATCGCGTCGTAATTCCCCGTCGCGTACAACTGCTCGGCCAACGGCTGGTTGATTTTGATTTTCCTGAAGAGAGGCTTCATCTCTCCGGTCGCCACGCCAAACAGCGGTTCACGGGCGCCATTGGATACGTACATTTTTTTGAGCCGTTCCTTGCCGAGCGCTTCGAGCTCCTGCATCACCGATTCCAGATCCATGGTTTGATCTCAAGCCTCCCTAGAATTCATTTGAGTCTTCATTAAGCTTACTACGCGGAGCACCCAAGGCTCAAGCTCGGATCAGGTCCAGAACTTAAGGGTAAACATGACACCGCCGTCCTTGTTCTCCACCTGGTATTCACACTCGTGCAGCTCCAGAATCCGTCTGACGATGGCGAGTCCGAGGCCCGTCCCACCGCTTTTGCGATCCCTCGACGGTTCTGCCCGGAAGAATCGCTCCCAAATTCGTTTCAGGTAAGCGTCGGGAAGCGCCTCGCCTTGGTTATGGATGGAGTAGACACAAGCCTCGCCTTCAGCCGAAACGCGGATCCGAATCGTGCTGCCCTCTTCGGCATGGCGGATGGCATTGGTCATCAAATTCATCACGACCTGTTCCATTTTGGCGGCATCCGCCATAATTTCCCGTTCTCCATCCCGAATGACCCGGGCGGTAAGCCTCTTTTCCCGCAACTGATAGACGAGCTTCTCCAGCATATCCTCCGTAAGTTCGCCGAGCAGGATCGGAGATTTGTAGAGTTTAACGGTAGGCGACTCCAGCCGCAGCAGATCCAGCATATCCTGAACGAGCCGCTCCATTTTCCCGCTTTCCTCCAGAATGACGCCGACATAATGATCCTGCCGCCCCGCGCTGATTCCGTCCCGCAGGCCTTCCGCGAATCCCCGCACAATGCTGATCGGCGTCTTGAGTTCATGCGAGGCGTTGGCGAAAAAGTCTTTCTGCAGCTGTTCCAGCTCCTTGTTCTGCTCGATCTCCCTCCTTAAGCGGGCATTCGTTTCATTCAGCTCGCCCAGCGTCCTCTCCAGCTTGCTGGACAATTCAAACAAGGTATTCGACAGGCTGCCCAATTCGTCTTTCCGTTGAACGGGCTGTCCCCCGGAAAAATTCAAATGCTTCATTTCCTCGGCGCGCTTGTTCAGCAGCAAAAGAGGACGCGTGAGCATGCGGGAATAAAAAATGGAAAGCAGCATGATCAATATGAAACCGCCGAGGCCCAGATACCCGTAGAACAGGCGCAGCGCGCTATTCGTCTCCTTGATTTCCTGCAGTGAGGTCACGAGAAACAGCACTTCAATCCCGCCGTTCCGGCTGAGCACCGGCTGCATGATAATCCCGTTGCGGCTTCCGGTCCACGGATCGGTCCACCTCTGCTCGATCGGCTCCATTTGCTTTAACCGTTCCGTATAGGCTGTCGACAGCGGGAAAAATTCGTCCATCGCCGAATACAGCACACCGAGACGTATCCCCGCTTTGCTAAGATTGGGGACGCTGATCTTCTCCACTTTGCCTCTCACCACATCGGATTCCGTCCCCCCCGCCTCGATCCTTCCGATTTCTTGGAAGGCGCCCGGATGGGTCCCGTCGATTTTTTTGAGATAATGCGGATAAAAGGTGACGCTGCCCGTACTCACGCTGCCAGCACCCTCGGCGAACTCTCCTCGCACTTCCACTTCTTGTCCGACCTTAATATTCATGCGCTTGAAATCCCGCCGGTAAGCACTGACGAAATAAGACAGCGAGACATCAATCACCTTGCCGTCTTCGCGGAGGATCCGCATCCGAAAAGGATCATTGATCGACACATTGCCCGCAAAATCCGTCAGCGCGAAGTCGGCTTCATTCTTGTGCATCTGCAGCCAGGTCTTCGAGTACGGTTCGCGGGCCGCTTCCGGGTCCTTTTGATATATGGACGCTAACGCCGTCGCCGCCCGTTCCAGCTTGTTCATCTTCCGATGCTCATAAAACTCGGGAAAAACCAGCAGCTGACACAGGAGCACGATCACATAAAAAAGAATAAAGATGACGGCCGTAGCGATAAAAAGCTTGGTCGTAACGCCGAACCGCTTCATGGCGCCTCCTCATAGATGTACCCGATGCCGAAAACGGTCCTGACGCAGTCTGCCGCCGGCCCCAGCTTGCTTCTCAGCTTCTTGATGTGCGTATCCACGACTCGGATATCCCCTTCGTAATCCGGCCCCCAAGTGTGGCTTAATATCGTTTCCCGCGGCATTACGATCCCCCGGTTGCGCAGCAGTAACTGGAGGAGTTCATACTCCTTGGGCGTCAGGTCGATCGACTCCCCCTCCCTTTCCAACCGCCGATTACGGATATGCAGCATCACGCCGCATCCCACCGGCGCATAGGGATTGGGCGTGAGTTGACCGTCAATCCGCCTCATCAGCACTTCCGCTTTCGAGACGAGCACTTTGGGGCTGAAAGGCTTCGTTACATAATCATCCGCCCCCAACTCATAACCTTCAATCTGACGCTCATCCCCGGACACCGCGGTCAGAATAATGATCGGGACCCCGGAACGCCGGCGAATCCGGCGGCACAATTCCCAGCCATCCATTTCGGGCATCATCAAGTCGAGTATCACCAGGTCCGGCACTTCCGTTTCGAACACGTAAAGGCCTTCTTCGCCATCCGCCGCCTGGCATACCTCCCAGTTTTGCGCAGCAAAATAATCCGAGATCAGCTCCCGGATGCGATGTTCGTCCTCAACAATCAATACTTTTCTCGTCAAAACCGCGCCTCCTTCCCGACGGCCCTTCATTTTTCGTTGGCAACGCCGTTGATTCTTAAATAAAGATACCAACTGTCCGTTAGTGTGCATACCCCAGAATTCTTCCCGCCATGATAAAAATCAAACACCAAACAAAGGCGCCGATGGACGCAAACAGACAGTATTTCCGCAGCGGCATTCGGCTTATTCCGCACAGGTAGCAGGTGACATGCCGAAGTCCGGGAATAAAATAGCCGATCACGATGGAGAAAGGGCCGTATTTATTCATCCATCTTTCGACCTTGGCGATCCGGTGCTGCTTTAACCCCACCCATCTCCCGAAACGGTCCAGAAAGGGACGTCCGGCTCTTTTGCCGATCAAGTAGCTGATGAGCATGCCGCTCAGCGCGCCGACAAAGCTAAAGAACAGCGCATAGGGCAGCTTCATTGTACCGATCAAGGTCAAATACCCGACCGCGGTCATCAGCAGTTCATCCGGTATAGGCAAGCCGACGATCCCCAGCGTTAAGAGAAAGAGTATAGCAACGTACCCGTAATCCGACAGAAATTGAAGCGCCGATGCCATCAGCAGTCCTCTGCCACTTCGGGCTTTATTTTTTTCAAACTGGGAAAAGAAATTCTGCTGACCATCAGCAAACTAAGCAGCAGCGTTCCGAACGCCACGAACAGCGGCGGCAAAGACACGCTCAACAGCAGAACGAGCAGAGCCGCCAGCGGGATCGGCATCCCGACAAAGCCCGGCATATGGCTCTGCGCAGCATTAAAGCGCGCTAGACGCAGGGCACCGCAGCAGACGTAAGCCAAGCAGCTGACCGCTCCCCATACGCGAATCTCTTGCAGCGAAGTGACGTAGGCCAGTGCGGCGGGTGCGATCCCGAAGGTGACAAGATCGGCCAGCGAATCCAGCTCCTTGCCCAGCTCCGAGACGGCATTCAGCTTTCTGGCGCAAAAACCGTCGAAAAAATCACAGAACAACCCCAGCAAAATCAGCATCATGGAGGCTGCGGTTTGGCCCTGATATACGAATAAAATAGCGGAAAAGCCCAACAATAAATTGCCCAGCGTCAATACGGACGGAAACACTTTTTTCATTATAAATCACTCCACATCATTCGGCTTGATCTCCGGCCTGTCCAATTTCTTCCGACCGTTTGACAAGTATAGACAAAAGTTGTGTTCTTCTTGTGTTTTCCGCGAGGCATGCAAAAAGCCCTTCTCCGTCAGAGGAAGAAAGGCCTCAATATTACTATAAAACACCTATTTCAAAAACTTCGGAGCCCGTCTACTTGCTGCGACTTACCCGAAAACCCTGATCGGGGCCAAAGCCGCTCGCTTCGAACTTGCCCCGGAAAGACAGCTCGCTGCTGCTAACGTCGCCGATCCAACCGCCGCCCTTCACCACGCGGAACGCACCGCCGCTGCTTGCCGAATCTTCTCCATACCAATCCCAGCACCATTCCCTGACATTGCCCGACATATCATAAAGTCCCAGCTCATTGGGTTTCTTGAGACCGACGGATCGGGGTTGGCTGTTGTTGCTTTCGATGCTGGACCAGTTCCAATCTCCGGATAGGTATCGCTCTCCGGCGTTCCGCCAATACCATGCCGCTTCCTCCGCCCGATCGCTTCCGCTGTAGGTGTAGCTTTTGCTCATCTGCCCCCCGCCGGCGGCATATTCCCACTCCGCTTCCGTCGGCAGCCGGTAACCGTTGGCCCCCTCATGGATCGTTACCGTCCATTTCAAAGGGTCGTATTCGCTCTTGTTGTTCGGGTCCTTCGTCTGCTTATCTATATCGTAAACCGGGGTTAACCCCTCTTTTAGACTCCTTTGATTGCAATACTCGATAACGTCGTACCAACTTACCATTTCCACCGGCAAATCGTCGCCTCTGAATTGGGAGGGATTGCTTCCCATAATCTCCACCCACTCTTGCTGCGTCACCTCATATTTGCCGATATAGAAGTCGGCAAGGGTTATATTTTTCCCATAGAAACTGGACTTTGTGTTTTTAAAAGCCCCGCCTTTGACGAAAACCAAGTCACCCTTCTTCTCGGCCGGTTTTTCCGATGAACAGGCGCTTATGACAACCAAGATGACCAGCAATGGAAAAATCAATAGCTTTCTCATCGATAGATCTCCTTTAGAACTAGGAATAGCCCTCTTTCCGCAGTATGTAGTTTAATAAGGCCGCCCGGCTGAGAGGCCGAAGCGGCCTCAGCAAAATGAACTTCTATCCGGTTACAGCGATTACCACACCGTTACGTTGGAGCTGCCGCTGCTTTGGTACCCCTCCGTCGCCAGCACCTGGTAAGCCCAACTGCTTCCCAAGTTCATGCCTTTACTTCTCCACGCGTTGACATGGTTGCCAAAAGTGATGGCCACGTTGCTTCCGGTCGGTCTTTTCGACTGCCGGACGCTCCAGAACTGTTGGAACGTCTGCGTTCCGTCAATCGAAGGTGCGTTGTATCGCATCGTCGTATAGATGTCATAAGTACCACCATCACTGGTCACGGTGCCTTTATATGTTCCGGTTGGTCTGTAAGTCCCCCAGCTGTCAACGACGTAATATTCGATCAGCGAGTTCCGCGTCCATCCATAAAGCGTCAAATACGCATTCCCGGACGGGGCCCAGACGCCGGCGTTATAGTTGATCGTTCGATTTGGCGATCCGTTGGCCCAGCCTTTACCGACCACAAAATTCCCGGTATTTTGCCATGTCACACTGTAATTGCCGCCCGATCCGTTGACCGCGTTCACGGTCCCGCCGCCGTCGGTCCAATTTTGCCAATACGTATTCGCGCTGGCGGTAACCGAAAACAAGCTAAGACTCATGGCAGCCGCCATAAAAGTTGCCAGAACTTTCTTTTTAAACTTGAACATGCATTGTACCTCCTGAAATGTTTTGGTCTTCCCCCTGGCGTCTCCAGGGAGTAACTAACACGCACTGTCACCTCCTTTTACTTGAAATGTATAGGAAGGAAGCGCATACATTAAACTTCACAAATTAAAGGTGTTATCACCTAATATTTTACAATTGGCTGTTTGGAGTGATCTGGTCGCATGGGGGAAAAGTATAAAAAAGAGCTATCCAATGGATAGCCCTGCATGCGTATAACGCATAGTTCTTAATTGTCCCCGCTATTTGTCTTTCGGCAATACTTCCACCGCTATCTCCGCCCACTTCATCGAGCCGTACGGCGAAGTCATTCCCCCGACGAACACGTCCGGACTAAGTATATTAATCAAATAATTGCCAGGCTCATTGATCGTGACCGACCCGTTAAACTCCTTATTCTCGTTCATCTGAACGAGTGTTTTCTCGCCGCTTGTTTGATAGTCTCCATGCTGAAACTTCGTCAATTGAAATCCAAGAACCTGACTCTGAATATATTCCGTTATGACAGATCCGCTAATCTCTATGGCTTCTCCAGCCTGTACCCGCAGGTAGCCTTGTGTTGGCTTATTGAACACAATATCTTTCTTATACTCATCATAAACATATCGGATAGGAATCAAGGACGGATCCTTAACGATCCGATGGACGACGATGTCTGCAGATGGATTGTCATTGGAATGAACCTGCAGCGGATTCGGTCCTGGACGGAGATCAACGGTAAATTCAACCCGGCTAAACTCACGATTTCCCATTTTAATCGACTTGTCGATGGTCTCTGGCCCTTTTAAAACACTAACGGCGGTCATGCCGCCAAATCCCATGCTATGCATTAAATAAACGTCTCCGTACCCTTTTTCGACCAATGAACTGAACGTAATACGCCCCGCTTCTGTCGTATAGACAGGGTGCAGGACCTTCGCTGACATCTCATTCCACGTCAACTGCAAAGTTCCCCGGCTCCACTTGTAGTTGATGTTCATCTTCGGCAACATTGAAACCGGAATGTACAGCGTATTGTTTTTCATAAACGGCGGCAGAATTTTCTGGGCATCCTCAAGCACGGTAAGTTTGCCGTTCCCTTCAATATATAGCTTGGAGCTGTTAGCCCTGAAATGAAGGTTAGAAAAGGTGGTCGGATGACCTGGACTAAAATCGACCCAATAACTATTCGTTTTTGTACTTTTCATGATCTTTCCCACATGCGCTAGCTCCAGCCATTTGATCGGTAAGTAAAGGTTGCCGTTCTTCCTAAGCAGCGGAGATGCCTTGAAGGACTCCGAATCCAAGGTGATGGTGGACTTGTTCAATTTTGCTGATATTTTGTGCGGGTTCACTTGAAACACGGCTGCGTCACTTTCCATGATCGGCAGCTCGGATTTCGCTGCCTGCGCAGAGCCAACCTGTAACGGAAAAGCAACAGAAGCAAGCAACCCGGCACATAGCCATAATATCGTAATCATTCGTCGCACGACGCGATCACCACTTTCCATTTTTTTGTATAGACGTGCAATGTTGAAAAATGTTGTGGTGCAACTGAAATAGGAAAGAGCGCTCAAGAACATAAGCCCCTTGACTTTCCCATTGTAGGATAGTTTATGATCGCTTTGCATAACCAATAAGGGAGTGAAATCATTGGAAGCTATTACGGTGAGAGAACTAAATAAGACATTCAAAAACGGAAAAAAGGCTTTACACAATTTCAACTTAACGGTCTCTAAGGGAGAAATCTTTTCGCTGCTTGGTCAAAACGGGGCGGGGAAATCAACATTGATTAACATTTTGACCACTTACATCTTACCGACTTCCGGGGAAATCATAATTATGGGGTATCATTTGAAGAATGATAGCCAAAGCATCCGAAACTGCATCTCCTGTGTCGCACAACATACATCCATAGACAAACATATGTCGCTTAAGGAGAATTTGCAGTTTCAAGGCAGACTGTTCGGACTGGACTCTGCCACGATCCAAGCTCGCAGTGAAGAACTAATTCAAGCCTTTCACCTAACCGAATATTGTGATTATAATGTTTCCGAATATTCTGGAGGGGTGGCAAGACGGCTCGATATTGCCATGAGTATGATATCCCATCCCAAAGTTTTATTTTTGGATGAGCCAACCGTCGGTTTGGATATAGAATCAAGACAAATTTTGTGGCAAATGATGAAGACGATTCAAGAGAAGTTTAACACGACCATATTTTTGACAACTCATTATTTGGAAGAAGCCCAATTACTAAGCGATACCATTTGTATTATGAAAGACGGGCAACCACTAATTCAAGGTAGTATGGAAGAACTTAGGAAATATTTCAGCGAACCTGTTATTCGAGTTGAGCTTAATACCGTTGATGATATTGCTGCAATCGTAGAACGTTTGAATGCTCAGGACGTTATCAAACACGTAAGAGTCGAGGAAAAGACATTATACATCTCTGTAGATGACAGCTCCGAAGGCTTCGCCAAAACCAATTTATTATTAACCGAGAATCATGTTGGATTTTGTGCCATAGAGATTCAAAATCCTTCATTATCCGATATTTTCCTGAAATTCACTAGTCAGCCCATAAAGATGAACTTATAAATTGATTATACGGGGAGGAAGTAAAATGAGAACCTTCAGCATTGTCATGAGAAATGTAAAATGGCGGTTTAAAAATATGGAAACTATAATTATGACACTCATACAGCCGTTAATTTGGCTACTGTTATTTACTACGATGTTCCAATCGGAAACGTATGTTGGTGATAATTATACGGCTTATACACTTCCGGGAATTCTCATTCTCGTAACGCTAACTTCATCCGGTATGAGCGGAATTTCCAACTACTCCTGGAAATCCGACGGGATTTTTTATCGAATATTCATCTCTCCTGTGAAAAGAAGTTCTATCGTATTAGGGCATATTTTTGATGCGGCTATTTTAACTTTTGTCGAAGTTTTTATACTCTTTATTTTTTCTTTTTTCCTGTCCGTCAAAATAGCAACTGGAGTGCTCGGGTGCCTACTTATTATTGGTTTAATTTTCTTGTGCGTTTTTTTTGTAGCAAGCCTCTCCTATGCACTTAGTATGGTTTTTAAAACGGAAAACTCCTTTTTGGCCATTGTCAATACATTGATACTTCCCATCTTTTTCGTGAGCACCTCACTGATGTCTTATGAATATATCCCGGCCGCTTTTAAAATCCCGGTCTCGTTAAACCCTTTCACCTATGTTATAAATTGTATAAGGGAGTTAATTTTACATAACTCTATTAACTGGAGCTCTATAATAGGAACCTTCTTATTATTTCTGATCCTGGGCGTTTTGGCATTTCTGATCGCTTTACATGTATTGAAAACCAGAAATTAGACAATGTTAGGGAGGATTTCGGTGCTTAGAATTAGTGACTTTTCCATTCTATCGCAGTTAAGCACTAAGATGCTGAGGCATTATGCTGACATTGATTTACTTCCTCCAGGCTTTATTGATGAAAGTACAGGTTACCGATATTATTATGAACACCAGTTAGCAGTAGCTAACAAAATAAACATGTTGAAAACCATGGGATTCAGCCTGCATCTGATAAAAAAGATTTTATATGATTATGATGAGGACATTCATCTGATGAAGTTCTTGAATATGCAAGCGGCACAATTACAGGAGGAAATAAGTGAGAAGCAAGATAAAATATTGTTGATCAACTCTATGATTAAACATCTAAACGCTCAGAAAGACGCATCAAAATATACGGTTACGGCGAAGAAGATTCCGCAAAGACGGGTGATTTATTTTCGCGCACAACTCAAGCAGTATCAGGATGAAACCCTGTTATGGACAAAACTGTCCAGGATCATTCGCGCCCGGAATATACGGCTAAGCTACCCGCATTATAATACAGCGGTCTTTTACGAGGAAGATGTCCAAAATCAAAGAATTGATGTTGAAGTTCAAAAATCCATTTCAGGGGATTATGAAAATCTGCGGGAAGCAAATATTAAAACAGAAAATGAACAAACCGTAGCTTCATTTATTTACGAAGGACACTATAACAAACTTAGTGAAGTGAATGAAACCGTCGCTCATTGGATATTAGATAATGATTATGAACTGAACGGCCCCCAATTTAATATCTATCATATCTCCCCTGAAGAGGCTGACGAATCTGCCAATTTATTAACGGAGATTTGTTTTCCTATAAAGAAGAAGCTAATTCAGTAGGATGCACGGAGTTCGATTAAAGATCACCCAGTACCTTCCGAAACATATCGGAATGCACTTGGATAACATAGAATTCCTGCAAATCTGCATGTTTTTTCTTGTTCGGGCCCCAAATTTTGAGAATTCCTGCAAATCTGCAGGAATTTTTGACGAAACCGGCTCCTATCTCTAAATTCGCCAGAAATACCTGCAGATTTGCATCTTTTTTCGAATTCCCCTCTGGGATCGGCTTAAATACCTGCAGATTTGCATCTTTTTGAACTCTCGCCTAACCAAACATCTCGAATTTTCACATGATACACGGTGTCTTCACCATAACTAAATTTAACAGTTGAGGTCTTGTACGACCTGTATTTTATGGATTCTACTTCTTTTGCGGTCCTAACCCCAAGTTTGACGTCCTCCTGAAGCTCAGAGAGGCAATAATCAGCTGTCTCAATAACATGGTCCCATTTCCATTTTTGCAAGCCAGGTACTGCACCAAATTGTTGCACAGGAAATGCTTTTTGATCGTTACTCTCATGGAAAACATGATCGTAGTAGTTTAAGCTTTCGCGAAAAGCCACTACCACCTGTGTCTCTACCATTACGACCTAACTGTCCGATGTCCAAATCAATATGTCGCATTTTCCATTGTTCAATCTGCCTAATTTTACGCTTCCAACCGCGGATTTTCTTTTTATTACGCATTGGAGTTGCCAATCCCCCTCCTAGAGCGGGTCTCATTATTCTTGAGGTATAATTTTCTATATGCTAAGATAAAACTATATAAGGGACCGGCTGCAACCGGCCCCTCTGCACAACTTCCGCTATAAGAGCGGTCGGCATCGGAACGACGGAATAGACCGTGTCCTACCAGGGCGGTCTATTTCCTTTTATGGAACGAAAGTATCAACACAACCAATGTCGCAAATGAAATCATCAGCGTCAAAGCTTGGTATACTTCCATGGCATCACCTCCCTTCCGGGAGATTAGCCGACCGCCCTTACATCCGTTCAGTTGTACAACCTAAATATTACCATAAGTCGGATATTTCAAATAGTATGTGCATTTGATCTTTTGGCAAATTATTTATAGAGAATGAAAATCCCCCCTGTATATAACTGGATATTTTAAACACACTAAGATGACCGATTATATTCCACACGTACAAAGGAGCAGGGTGAATGAAAAATAAATGGTTCACGGCATGGTTGTTAACGTCCGTGCTTGTTTGCAGCATGGTGCAGCCCTTAACCGCGCACGCGATCACAAACACAAACGGGCAGAAAGAGGCGATATGCCTAAGCCCCAAAATGGTGCAGTTGAAAGGCGATATGCAAAAGGTTTGGATCGACCATACGATATGGACCCGGAGCTACATTGTCAGTGCGATGTCGAATCGTGCGGATCAGAAGGACGTGTTGGATCGGCTTTTGCGGAACCAGCAGGACATCGGCAATGTAATCAAGCCTTATTATGGGGAAGCCGCCGGCAATAAACTGGCGGACCTGTTAAGGGAGCACATTTTGATCGCGGGAAAAATTGTAGCGGCCGCCAAAGCGGGCAATCAAGCGGACATGGCAAAATTGGAGAAGGATTGGCACAGAAACGCCGACGATATCGCCAAATTTTTAAGCAACGCCAATCCCAACTGGCAGTTTAAGACGCTGCAGGATATGCTCTACACGCATCTTCAGTTAATTAATGAGATCGTCATTAACTGTCTCAAAGGAGATTGGAAAGCGGATATTGCCGCCACCGATAAAAATGAAATCCACGTGATTCATCTAGCGGATATCTTGACGGAAGGCATCGTCAAGCAATTTCCGGAGAAATTTTGACCGTGAATCGATATGCTGAACCGGGTAAACACCAACACAAAAAAGGGGCCGCTACGTCGGCCCTGAATTAACTCATCTTCGATCCCTCATCCAATAAAGCAAGAGCAAGCCGTGCTCGTTGGCTTTTTTCGCATAGTTGCATTCATGTGCCGGATTAAGCGTACGAAAAAGCTCAAAACGACTTAGGAAAAGATACCACCCCAATACAACCTCCCTAGAAACATCTAGAGGGGTTAAAATCAGTTATTTCAATCGATTTTTATTAATAAAATTGGTAAAGTCATCCTCTTGATTGTGTTGATTCTCAATTCGTTTCGCATTGTATTTCTCATATTGGCCAAGTGCCAATTTTTCGGCAACTTCTTGTGATATCTTCCCTGCATCTGTAAGAATTTCATGCTCATTAAATTTTAAGAAAGAGTTCAACTTTTCAATCCAATCCTTCATATACATTGGATTCTGTCGTTCCGCTTGATCTTCCGCATAGTCCAAATACATGGTTACAATACGATTCAAGGACTGCAATTCCTTGTCGGATAAATAATTTTTGGCAATAGTAACATCGGACTTTCTTACTTTATCGCCCTTCCAACTTGTTAGCCCCATATTCTCCTTCTCAGCATCGGCACGTTCTGCGATTAATTCAGCTGCTGTATGTCCATGAATAGCAAAATGCAGTTTATTCTGAACGGTTGCGAAGAACTCCTTAGACAACTCTGCTTGTGCATCATAATCGATTGATGTAGCATATATATCCGTAATTTTGCGATAAAACCTTTTCTCTGATGCACGGATATCTCGGATACGCTGGAGCAATTCATCAAAGTAGTCTTGTCCGAAATTACGTATATCCTTCAAGCGTTCATCATCCATTGTAAAACCTTTGACGAGGTATTCGTTGAGCCGTTCTGTTGCCCACCGCCTGAACTGCGTACCTCTATGTGAGCGGACACGGTATCCGATGGCGATGATCATTTCAAGGTTATAAAATGATACTTCTCGTTCTACTTGTCGTTGCCCTTCAGTTTGAACTATTCGTTTTTTCCGAATAGTTGCTTCTTCGTTCAATTCACGTTCTTCGTAAATGTTCTTTATATGTTCATTTATTGTGTTTACACCCTTCTGATACAATTCCGCAATCGCCTTTTGCGTCATCCAGACTGTGCCGTTTTCTAACTTGACATCAATCTTAGTATTTCCATCTTCTGTCTGGTATATTAAGATATCTGTATGGTTGTCCATTTCATTCACTCCTTTGCTATATCCATTTTACCACCCCCTACGGCCTGAGAGTCCAGGCCGCAGACCTCATCGGCAAAGAGAAAAAAGAGTACTCCCCATGTCCGATCATCACTCGATACTTCAGCGCATGCCGTAGATTCGTACGATTTCAGCAGCCTCCATTGAGACGTCTGTTCCAAAACTCACTCTGCCGTAAACTCCTCCGTTGACGGCATATTATCCCAAACCTTCCCGTCAGAACGGTAATACTTTCTCACATGCGAATCGTCTGTTTTTGTATAGTCTATAACAAAAACTTGCCCTGTTTCTATCAGCATCGGATAGTTGTCATAAGGCAATACATCGCCTGTTTTTGACTTATCTTTGAAATCATTGTACGCATTCTCCAAACGCCAAAACTCCCGGTATGCATAATCTTCAAATCCGGTCAAATCTTGTTTTCCAAAATACGAAGCCTCATATTTTTTTTCGTTAACTACTATAGTATCCACTCTGCTCGGTTCGATATCTTTCGCTAACCCAATTAAGTCTTCCGAATAAATGTTGTTGCCGTAAACTTTTTTCAACTGATTTGCCATGCTGGGAACGGAACGCGTAGTGTAATCCATGCCGTCAAACCCGGTATGCGCTCCACCGTAAATCCCCATCACGCTTTCGCCACTTAGATTGTTAAACTCGCGGATAAAGTTCTCCGCCATTTTGTTTTCGCGATACGCATCATCGGAATTTCCATAGTAATATTTACCTTGCTCAATAGCCTCCTGCGCCAGCAAGTATTGCTCAGAGCCTTGCATGTTGTTTTTTTCCAAATACTTTATAAATCGTTCTCCGATCGTATCGTACTGGTGGCCAACATCCGTACCATGAAAAATCGTTTTGGGACATTTGCTTTTTATCTTCTTATAGAACTCCTTAATATCAGGGTTATGCGACGCAGTATCAATCCAATCCTCATAGATCTCGTCTAAAATATCATCGCTATCCGACCGCATCCAAATGTTTAAATACTCCGCGGTATAGTACGGATTTTCAATAAATAAATGTCGCATATTTTTGTTGTTGTAGTAATCACTCCATAGCTCTAATTCTTTATCTAAAATTTTTTGTACGCCATGCTGTTCCCCATACAGATAAATCTGCCCTGATGGTTGCGATGAGGACGCAGGCTGATCAATCGGCGTAGGCTTATCTGAACAAGCAGCTAACACCGTCAGCAAGACCATCACCACGACAAGCGCAAAGTACCTTGTGCTTTTCACAAGCTATTCCTCCATTAATATGGTTTCCGATTCTCTTTAGTTCAAATTGTGTTGCTTCCAACATCAAGATAAGCCTTACTTCATCATTTTTGTTCAAACCTAGCACATCCATTTTGAATAATCTATAAAAAAAGTCCTCGTTATAGCATATCGCAGTAATATCAATGAGTGGTCTTAAGTTCATATTAGTAAACATCATACCGCAAAAACTTGGACCAAAAGACCGATCGCCTGTTTGAGCATACCTGTATGGGGAATTGCCTTTAAGTCCTCCGACCATCATCACTCAGCAACGCAATCGCAAGCCGCATTCCATCCTTTACGCCTTCCATATACAAGCCTTCATTCTCTGCAGCTCGTCTGCAATGAAGCTTGTCCTCCCAATCCAGAAACTCCGGTATCTGTGCCTTGTTCACACCAGGAAACATAGCATCAAGAGCCGCATGCTCTTCGGCCCTAAGCTTTCGTAACTCGGGCTGACGTTCGATTTGAACCATAACGCTGTTCACCCTCTCCTGAATCACACTATGAAACCATGACGGAATCTGCATTGCAGTTGCCCTCCTTCAATTCATGTCCTAACGCTTCAATGTTGCGCAGATCGGCCTTTTGCGTGTAGCAGCATTCATACGCCAGATCCTCTTGAGCCTATTATCAGTCTGTTGTACTAACTGCAACAGATAAAGTTTCCAACAATATGTAATTGTTTTACAAAATTAAAAAAAGAAAATCGAGATCTGTTGATGATTCCTTGTGGATCGATCTTATATTTCCATGATTGAAGTTGGCAGAAATGAACCCTCTGTAACCAAAATATTTGAACTTTGCAAAGGGTTAAAAATCAAGCCTTCCGACTTTTTTAAACTGGTAGAAAACGAATATGTAGAGCTGTAAAAGAAGGACAATGCGAACAAATAAGAGCGGGTATAGGCCTAAAGGCAGCCTTTCCCGCTCTTGTTGTTGTTAATAGGTTTTTTCATGCAATCCTCGTTATTCCAAAATACAGACACCCTATTACCCTCGTCTTTAAGGCCGGGTAACCAATCTTCTATAAACTCTTCTAAGGCAATGCTTTTAGGGGCTACCTTCTTGATAAGTACTCATACCTCTTATTAGCAGGTAATTTTATGACAGCTTCAAGTTCCTTAATGTCCATCGAGCCACCCTTGTTACTTTTCTATCAGTCATGCCCACTAGCTGTCAAAGTGCCTTGTGCACTCCCAACACTTCCAACTGCAAAAAGATGCAAATCTGCAGGTATTTCAGGCCGATCCACGACGGGATGCGAAAAAAGATGCAAATCTGCAGGCATTTTTAACGAGTTTAGCGATACGAGCCGATTTCGTCGAAAATTCCTGCAGAATTGCAGGAATTTTCGACGAAATTTGGGCCCCAAACAAGAAAAAAACATGCACTTTTGCAGGAATTCTCTGTGATCAACGTTTTCCCATAGGCTGCTGGTACTGGCAGATCGATGATGGCATGATACAGCCGCATTTAACTCCATCCTGTATACTCCTGTCCAGCGTTACGCCCACTCGAACCGGAACTCCCCCGACCTACAACGTCTCCGTATTCAGCGTAAATCCTTCAATCACGGCGTCTTCGTCTACCTCGATCAAAATACACCGTTTCCCTTGATAATTCACCTGTCTCACGTACTTCAGATCCTGCGGGCTGACCGAAATCGTGGCGACCTTCGTATCGATCTTAATCGATTTCGAGGTGAATTTCGGGACGACGCTGGTCGCTTTGATTTCGTAGTTCCTGTCATCGACGATCGTTTCGAACGCCCGTTCCACTTTTTCCGCCGTCACATTCTCCACGCCGCTGACGATCAGCATGCGTTCCACATCTTTATAGTCCAGCTTCGGCGGTTCTTCCTCTTCATGGGTCTCGATGACCTGATGAATTTCCTCGTACACGCTGGCGATCGTTGAGGCGTCGAGCTGTTCTCCCGCCACTTCCTTCACGATCTCCTCAAAAATCGCTCGCTCCTCCAACGCCGTCACGGTCTTCTCGGCATTCAGGACTTCCTCGATGAAATGCTGATTCGGTTCGTGCGCCCTTCCCGAGCAGTACAGCACCCGATTCACGTCGGAATAGCCGTCCGTTACGCTGGGGTAGAAAAAACCCTGCTCCGGCGAACTCAACTTAATGATCGGGTCCACGATCACATTGTATTTGAATTCCCGCTCGACGTAATCGAACATGAGCGTTTTCTTCTGCTGCTCTGTAGAATTGATGCTGCACAGAATGAACGGATTGGCGAACATCTCGTCGTTTTCGCTTTCCTCGGCCTCTTCGTTTCTGGCTTTGGTCGGCTGATAGTATTGCCCGCGGACGAAAGTAATCACCGTATCTTTTTCATAATGGGTATCCGTGAGCATCTTCTCCACCAGCAGGATCATCAGATCATGCCATTCTTCCGCATCCCCGGTCACCAGACCTTGATGGAGTAGCACCCGCGTCGGCGTCTCCGCTTCCTCGTGAAGTTTTAGCTCGAACAACTTTTGATCCAATTCGCCGGCCAGCAGCTTTTTGAAATTCCCCATATAAAGCTCCTGCTTTTCCCTGTCCACCAGCGCAAAAGGCTGCCGCTCGTAATGATAAATTTCGTTCGTTTCCTTCATAATATACACATTCAAAATATCGTAAATTTGGAGCTTTTCGTGATCCAGCTTAAACTGCTTGCGAATATATGCGACTTCTTTCTTTAGCATGTTCTATGGGACATCTCCTAAAAGTGAAATGGTCTTTCCGAAACCGAGGTGCCTCCCGTACTCAGACCCTCAGCGAGCCGCGGAACCCTCTGGCGGCATAGTAGGATTCCGCGCCATTGTGGTACACAAACACCGTCTCGTAGCGCCGGTCGCAAAAGAGAGCTCCGCCAAGTTTTCTAATATTGTCGGGGGTGACCACCCAACTCGATGTTTTCGTATCAAACTTTCCAAGCTTCTGCAATTCCCGGTATTGTTCTTCCGTTAAAAGCTCAATCCCCATGGCGGCCGCCATATCCAGCGCGCTATTCTGCGGCTTGTGTTCCTTCCGCGACTCCAGCGCTTCGCGGTCATAACAAACACTTCGGCGGCCTTTCGGGCTTTCCGCGGAACAATCGTAAAAGATGTATTCCCCTGTCGCTGGATCATGACCGACCACATCCGGTTCGCCGCCGGTTCTCTCCATTTCATAGAGCGACCACATTTTCTCGGCGTTCGCTTCGAGCTTGGCTTGAACTTCCGCCCATTCCAGGCCGTCATGGCGGTTCCTATTTTTCTCAAATCGGGCTTTCAATGCCGCGAGCAGTTCTTCCCCCTGTTCTGGGGACAGCACCTTGTTGTCGCTGGATTCATTCCTCTTGGTCATGGTCGATCCTCCCTCATTTCTGCCTCAGCTCTTTATACCACATTTTTATTATAGTTTAAATCATCCCAAACTTCGTTTATTTCTCTACAATCTTTTAGCCGGTGTACAATTTTTTGATGTCATCTAAACATGCTATAAATTTCTGAATGAGTTCTTCAGGATAAATAATACGGACTTTATTTCCAAAACCAATAATTTGCGCGATAGCTTTATCAACCGTGTAATAATTTTTCTTTACGAGGATTGTCCCGTCCGGATGATTCATGATTTCATCTTTCTGAAAATGATCTAATACTTGCGCCCTCATCTCTGGGCTAAATTGGAGGCCAACCGTGATTACGCCGCTATCCGCCTTCCCGTCATCCTTGCCATAGAGATCTTCAATCGTATAGGCACGCCTGGTAAAATAGCGATCTGTGTTATACGTTTCAATGATCCGGGTTAATTTAAAGACTCTGAGTTCCTTCCGCAGTAAACAATGCCCCCAAGTATACCAGTGATAATCTTTTAAAAAGATTCCCATCGGTTCTATATCCCGTACGGTTTCACTTCCTTTATGATCCACGTATCGAATCTTGATTACAGTACAATTCTGAATGGATTTGTATAGGGCTTGAATATGTTGCGAACTGTTATTCGAATGCGAAATTTGCAGTTGGATGCTTGGGTCTTGCACGGGGACTGTGTCCATTAATAGATTGATTTTTGAAATCAATTCGTGGATATCCTCGAACCCCGTAGCCTTTTCAACGCTTCTTAACGCCCATTGGATCGAGAGTAAATCCTCTAAAGTCAGATACGTCTTATCCCATTTGAACCCATCCATTAATTCATAACCGCCGTCTTGTCCGGAAAGCGATACGATGGGAATCCCTGCTCGATGAAGAGAATCGATATCCCGGTATATCGTTCTCTCGGATACTTCAAAATACCTCGATAGGTCCTCCGCCTTCATCCTTTTCCTGTGAATCAGCAGCACAATGATCCCTAATAACCGTTCGATTTTCAAGGTTCAGTCCCCCGGAATCTCATTTCTTAAATATTGTGCGGTTATCGAGTTGCATCGGGTCACCAAATCTTGCGGCGTGCCTGCGAACATGATCTCTCCTCCATGTTTTCCGCCATCGGGTCCAAGATCAATAATCCAATCCGCTTGTTTCATCACATCCAGATGGTGTTCGATCACAATGACGGTACTGCCGTTATCAACCAAGCGATTGAGAATGGATATTAAATGTCTCACATCGGACATGTGAAGCCCCGTCGTCGGCTCGTCCAACACATAGAAGTTCCCGGATCGGTGAAGCTCGCCCGCTAATTTAAGTCTTTGGCATTCCCCGCCCGATAACGTATTCAACGGTTGTCCCAACGTCATATAGTCTAATCCTACTTCCGATAATGCTTGTAAAGTAGAGACCACTTCTCTCTCCCGAAAAAATGATAGGGTCTCTAATACGGTCATGTCCAGAACATCCGATATGGATTTTCCATTTAACTTATACTGAAGAACTTCTTCTTTGAACCGTTTCCCATGGCATGTTTCGCAAGTCGTTCTAATACTTTCAAGAAATGCCAGGTCCGTAGTAATAAACCCGTTGCCTTGGCAGTCCGGGCACGCCCCTTCCGAATTAAAGCTAAAAAGCGACTTGCTTACCTTGTTCGCTGAGGCAAAGGCATCCCGAATCGCCTCCATCATGCCCGTATAAGTCGCCGGAGTTGATCTGGTCGAGGTACTCACTGACTTTTGATCGATCACAATACTATCCGGATGCTGCTCCAGAAAAACGTCAAAAATCAATGTACTTTTCCCCGAACCGGCCACTCCCGTAATGACAGTGAGCACACCACAAGGGATATGAGCAGTAACCTGCTTCAGATTATGTTTTGAGGCTCCAACAACGGAAAGATATCCGGTGGATTTCCGAGTTTCCTTTTTTAGGGATAGGGTATCCCTCATATACTTTCCGGTTAATGTATCGGCATCGCACAACCCCGGGAAATCTCCTTCATAGACAATTTCGCCACCACTTTCACCCGCGCCTGGTCCAATATCGACGACATGATCGGCAATCTGAATCACATCCTTGTCATGCTCGACCACGATCACGGTGTTTCCTTTGTCCCGGAGTCGCTCGAGCATCCGATTGAGGCGGTGTACATCACGGGGATGCAATCCGGTACTGGGTTCATCAAAAATATACATCATATCCGTAAGACTGCTGTTCAGATGCCGTATCATTTTTACGCGCTGCGATTCGCCGCCGGACAAGGTTGATGTTTCCCGGTTGAGCGAAAGATAGTAGAGTCCCATGTCTACAAGATGATGCAACCGAATGGACAGATTGGAAATGATCGGTTTGGCTATGGGATCTTTTATGGCTTCGATGACTTTTAACAACTCGCCTATTTCCATAGCAGCGAATTGGGCGATGTTATAGCCATTTATTTTGCAATTTAATACCTCGTGGCTTAACCGGGTTCCATTACATGCCGTGCAATGGGTTATGGTAATAAACTTCTTGACATTGTTTGATAATTGATGAATTTCTTTTTCCAAAAACATGCGTCTAAATCGGTCAATTACCCCTTCGAAATACTTGACAGGTTCGTTCTTTAAGGGGAGTACGATTTTCTTGTCTTTGCCATAAAGCAGCATTTGCCACTCGGTCTCCGTGTAATCCATTAACTTTTTGTCCGGATCAAAAAGGCCTGAGATGAGATGTTTCTGCCAATACCAGGTCCCCACGGAGAAGGTGGAGAACAAAATCGCGCCTTCATTCAGTGATTTTGTCTTATCAAACAGCTTCTCTATATCGGGCTCCACCCTCCGCCCAATTCCCTGACACCTCGGACACATCCCCTTCGGATTATTGAAGGAAAAAACATCCGATTCGCCTATGAAGGGCTGCCCGATCCGGGAAAATAATAATCGCAGCAAGGAGTAAGTGTCCGTGACCGTACCCAACGTTGAACGTACGTTTCCGCCTAATCGCTTTTGATCGATCACCACGGCCGGAGACAGGTTCTCGATGGACAATGCGTCCGGTTGACTGTAGGTGGGCAAGCGATTTTGAATATACGCCGTAAATGTTTGATTTAATTGACGCTGGGCTTCCTTGCTGATCGTGTCGAACACGATGGATGACTTTCCGGAACCGGAAACGCCCGTAAACACAGTGATTTTCTTCTTGGGAATAGAGAGTGTTATATTTTTTAAGTTATTTTCCTTTAAGCCTACAAGTTTGATATATTGATTCGGATCCATCGGATTTACCACTCCTGTATCGTTTTGACTTTTATTTAAAGCTCATTATACAGAAGTACCCTGACAGCATTATGTCAGGGTGAGTATAGATTATTTAACTTGGATATGCTCTTTCGCCCTAACAGAATCTCCTAACTTTCAAAATTTCTTAGCAGGCTAGCAACATTACCTCATTGATTCTGAAATACACGTTTGGCCGCTGCCACAGCGTTGAGCACTTTGGGGAATCCTGTATAGGGAATGCACTGCATAAAAGCTTCCACTATTTTTTCTTGCGGGATTCCCACGTTTAACGCGCCTTGAATGTGTACCTCTAATTGCGGCTCGCAACCGCCTGCGGTAAGCAGACTGGTGATGGTAATCAATTCTCTTTCCTGCAGGCTCAGCCCTTCACGGCTATAGATGTCGCCAAACGCAAATTCAATAATGTATCTTCCTAAGTCGGGAGCGATATGCTGCAGTGACTCGATGACATGCTTACCTCCCTCACCATCCACTTCCGTCAGCTTTTCCAGACCACGTGCATAACGTTCAGTTTCCATTGCATGACTCCTCCTCTGTGTTGTATAGTACCAGCATACAATCTGGAGTTCACTCCAGATCAAGCATATTTTTAGGAGGCGGTCCAAATTTGTTATTCCATCGGAGAATTTTCGGTCCTCACAGGTTTAAGCATAGATACGTTGCGCTATTATGAGAAGGAGCATCTTATTCGAGTTGCGCGAAATGCGGCTGGCAGACGCTGCTATACCGAAGACGATCAGAACTGGATTTTGTTTATTAAGCGTCTGAAGGAAACCGGTATGGCGATCAAGGAAATAAGGGACTATGCCGACCTTCGTTACCAGGGCGACATGACGATGCAGAGCAGATTAAGTATGCTGACAAAGCATCGCCTTTTCGTTCTCGCCGAAAAAAAGAAGTGGGAAGACAATTTGAAGCATTTGGACGATAAGATTCGAATCTATGAAGAAAAATTAAACGGCGGCTTCCTCCAGAGCAGTTCAAGCTGAAACGCCCTAAACAAAAGATCATTTCATAAACAAGGCACTGAAAATAACGACATCCTGCAAAAAATGAATCAACAGCGCCCAGAAGAATCCTTTCGTTTCCAACATCGATTTGGCCAAAAACCAGCCGATAAAAGCAGCCATCAATACACCCGGTATCCCGCCGGGGTTTCCAAAATAATGAACGAGTCCAAAGGTCGCCGCCGCTAACCCTTGCGCTGCATACGGAGAGAATCCATATTTACCAACAACGGCAACAAATGAATATCGAAAAATGACTTCTTCAGTAAAAGCATTCGTAAGCGCAAAACCGACAATGAGAAGAACCCCGGGAAACAGTTCCAGGCTTACGCCTCCCCCGTGAACCACTTGAAAATAGATGACAACCGCCGTTACCAACGTAATCACGATTGCAAAGTTTACACCCAGGTTTTTCCACGACTCCGTCTCTTTGGGTTTAATGCCGATCCACGGTTCGGGTCGTATTTGCCCATCCCGCCTCTTTAGGCTCAAATACGCAAGTCCCTTTTTGCCTGATAGCCCATATACCATGCCGATGACGATGACCGCCAGGAACAATGCCGCCATTTGATAGCTAATCTCTAAATTGTATACTTCACGATCGAATACTTTTAAGGCCAGAGGCGGACTGCTTCTCATCCACAGCAGGAGAGGGGCACAAGCGATCACCACGACCGCGATAAATAGGAGGGGAGCCAGGCTGCGCTGTTTTAAGTTCATTCTCGTTTCTCCTTTTCGGAAGGCTGCAACAATGCCAACGCATGTTCACACCACTCGATCGTCATTCGCAGGTATCGCTCACCGTAATCGAGCGTCAACAGCCATAGCTGTCCTTGTCTGCTGTTCCCGCTGGGAACACTCGCTTTAATTCCGGCAAGCACCGCTGTCATTCGCTCACTCGCTTCTAATTCTTCCTCCAGAAAAGCGACTAGCTGAGGGATATGACGTTCCTCGGAGACAAAAATCTTCATAAGCAATTCGTTCCTCATCACCGATTCCTCAGGCGGCAGGGCTAACCAGGCATCCAGTTGGTCACAACCCTGCTTGGTAATACTGTAGACGATTTTACGTCTTCCCGTCTCCGTTTCTTCCACAACCGACACAGCGCCCTCTAACTTCAACTGCTTAATGCTCTTGTGAATATGTCCATAGGATTCGTTCCAGAATAGACCAATGCTTTCCTTCGAGAACTTAACAAGCTCATAGGCGCTCATGGGCTTAATACGAAGCAAACCGAGAATGGCAAAATGAGTGGTATTGATTCTTTTCATACGTCCCCTCCCTCACGAACAATATATCTTTGAGATATATTTATATTTTGCATCATACCCCATTAAGCCACAGATTACAATCCAATCCCCTTATAAAGAAAAGCCCATGCTATCCTCAGCATGAGCTTTTTGACATATTTACAGGATCCACCCTTCACAACGTATTACGCCGCAGTTCATAAAAATACTGCACAATCGGATGCTTTAACTTCATCCCTTCGGACATGTTCAAGATCCGCTTTTTCCCGATCCTTCGATCCACCAAAGCCAGAACGTTCAATAGGATTTCATCGCTCTCCAGGCTCTCCTCGAAAGGGGTGGTTAGGAACTTATTGGCCACCACGATAAAATTGGATTTACTTAATGAAGCCTGTGCGGACAAAAGCGCTTTGGCATGCTCCGAACTTTTTCTGCTTCGCGCAATGACTGCTAAACGCTCCTCCGGCACGGGCCCTTTGGTATCTTTTCTGACCGCCTCAATGTCGTCACTGGTGATCGGAATTTGGATATCGGGATCATTCTTGATTTCCAGCTCCGTCTGGTACCATCTGATGGGGTTCGTCTTATCACTCATATTAAGGATGTTCTTCTTATCCACCGAGATATAGCAAATCCCTGATTTATCCGGCACATAACGGTAACCCGGTGCGCGGTATTCCACCCTTCCCTGTAACGCCGGACTGAGAAAGCTCTCCAACTGCTGCTTCAATTTGCTCCAGGACATATAAACTCCCCCTCTATATAAAAAAACAGAGGAAAGGCGTGTTGGTACGGGCTTGTCCCATCTCCATTTATCCGATCCCCCATCTTTTTAGTTCTCTCTTCTATTTTAACTCGGCAGCCTAATCCCCGCGCTCCTCCGCCCCGGCATGCTCCTTGTTTCTAAACTCATCCAGCAGCGCGCGTGCTTCACTTGTGGACTTGGTGTTCATCAAGCTGTTTCTTAACTCGCTCGCCCCGCGAAATCCCCGGACATAAACTTTAAAAAATCGGGGCAAAGGGCCGTACGAACGCGGCGGCCCGAGTGCCGAGTAGTGATCATGGAGATCCAGATGCAGCCTCAGCAAATCAAGCAATTCTTCACTGCTATGTTCTCGCGGCTCCTTCTCAAAGGCAAACGGATTTTGAAAAATACCGCGCCCGATCATAATCCCATCCACCCCGTACTGCTCGGCCAGCTTGAGGCCGGTCTGCCGATCAGGGATATCCCCGTTAATGGTCAGAAGAGTATCCGGCGCCACCTCATCACGAAGCTTCTTGATCTCCGGGATGAGCTCCCAATGCGCGGGTACCTTGCTCATTTCTTCCCTTGTCCGCAGATGAATGGACAGGTTCACAATGTCTTGTTGCAAAACATGGGTCAGCCAGTCACGCCATTCGTCGATTTCGCTAAAACCAAGCCTTGTTTTTACGCTGACGGGCAGCCCGCCGGCTTTGGCGGCCCGGATAAGCTCCGCTGCGGTTTCCGGACGGCAGATCAGGCCGCTGCCCTTCCCGTTCTCCGCTACATTCGCTACGGGACAACCCATATTAATATCGATGCCTTTGAAGCCTTCCTTCGCCATACCGATGCTCATTTGACGAAAATATTCCGGCTTATCTCCCCAAATATGCGCTACCATGGGCTGTTCATCCTCCGTAAACGTCAAACGCCCGCGCACACTATGGTTTCCCTCCGGGTGACAATAGCTTTCCGTATTCGCAAATTCCGTAAAAAACACATCCGGTCTGGCCGCCGCACTGACGACATGACGAAACACAACATCCGTCACATCCTCCATGGGCGCCAGAATAAAAAAGGGCCGTGGCAAATCACGCCAGAAATTATTGTTCATGTCAAAACCTCTCTATAGATACCGGGACAGTTCTTTATCCCGTAGTAGTAAAATCAACCTGTCTGCTAAAGGTAGACATCTAAACGAGTATATCATAACCCCAGGTGAAGTTCACTTACCCAATAACTTCAAAAAAACCATGAAAATCGAATCATGGAACTGCACGAACGAACCCTGAACAAATAAAAAGGCATGGGTTACGCAAGCAATGATCCGCTTGGTAACTCATACCCTTTACCTTAATGTTTTCCGCCATACCCCTTATAAGTAGCATAAACTGCATCTGCATAGAGATTAGCCAGAATAGGACGGCCATATGAATCCGTGGCTCCCGGATACCAGTTATCTCCTCCATTATAATGTAATAATCCGTTATATATATTTCCAAACTTCACAATCTTCTCGTCTAAAATCATTGCGCCCATACATACCTGATCCTGTTCACTGCTGTGATTATACGCACGGCCAAATTTTGAGCTGAATTGCGATAAATAGGCATTGCGTGTGTTTGGTTCTACTTGCATCAATCCGTCGCCGGCTGACGGACTACCTGGTAAGCCTGCTCCAAAACTGCTTTCTTTTTTGATAACCGCACTGAGCAATAAAGCAAAATCTCCGCCTTTACCAAATTTGTTGTCCACATTCATTACATATCTCCATATATGGCTTGGAACTTCGGACGGCTTTGTTACTGAAGGAGATGGCGAACCCGTATAAATTTTAACCGAGGACATTTTATCATTGATCGCGTTGCCAACCCAGGAAGAATCCGAAGTAAAGGTCCACTTGGTTCCTCCGAAATTATCATTCTCATATACTTCAACAGTCCAACCATTAGGAACCTTGAGAGAGGACATCCAGTCATTCGGAATTCCTTTTGCGTTCAACTGAGACAGTGTGTAATTGCCTGTTCCAACTGTTACTGCCTTCCCGCCATAGTTGATATCCGCATAGAATGTCACTCCGTTAGTCGGTGTTGTTGGTGTAGTCCCGCCACCGCCCTTCTTCCACAAAGCAGGAGCATTGGGCGGCTCCCAGCCTGCGAGGGAAGTGTGCGCCTGAAGACAGGTATAAGTACTTCCACTATAGGTTACCGTGTCATTTACCGCATATGCCGTATTCGGAGCCCATGCTCCTCTAGCTGCTGCGCTCGCCGATGGTGGGGCAGTGAACCATGTGGATAGAAATACAGCCAAAACTACCAAAAGTGATAAGGGGTTAAAAAGATACTTTTTTGTAGTCATTTCAAACCTCCTTGTTCAGTAATTATTCCAATTATATTTTATTTCCACTTTTCAAATTAATTCCTATGGCGTTCGGGTATTTTATCATTATTTTTACAGGTGCTAATAAAAAAAATCTCATCATATTTTAAAAAAGATTATTTTAACCAGGAGGAATTGAATTGAATCACGTTAAAGTCCGTCTACGGCCTATGGTTAGCGGGATAAACTTACCCACCGTATTAAAAACCACTTTCCTTCCGGGTGATTCCATCGAAAGTATTATGATTGCAACACAGGTCGGTGAGATCTTTTATATTAGAAACGGAACGATAGGGACTTTTTTAGATATTCGCCAGCGAATCTTAAAACTGGGAGGCTCCGGCGGCGGATACGATGAAAGGGGGCTGATAGGTCTAGCTTTTCATCCCGGATTTTACTACAACGGATTGTTTTATCTCCATTACTCACTAGCCGGAACCCAAGGTCCGGTCGCTTTTTCCGAATCCTTTAAGCCTAATCCGTGCGATCCCCGGACGTTAAACCTAAAGTGGACCGATAGAGAAACAAAATATGATCATATCGATACCGTTGAAGAATGGATTCTGCAATCGAACGGGCAACCTCAAAGGCGGCGTACATTACTGAATATAAGAAGGCCCTTTTTAAATCATAATGGGGTCAATAGCTTAAACTTTTCGCCTGAAACCGGAAAACTGGTTTTAACGACCGGAGATGGCGGATCCGCATATGACCCGTTTAATTTAAGCCAAGATTGGATGGAAATCGCGGGGAAGATCATCGAAATTGATGTAGGCATGAATTCATTTATTGATCACCCGCCTGTGGTTACACGGTTTAATGAACTGCCTGAATCTATTCAAAACATGCTTACGGTCACTGCAAAAGGAGTACGCAATATAACGGGCATTTCATATCAAAGACACTATAATTATTATATGAAGTACGTAGGGAATGTCGGACAAGATCTGGTGGAATCGATTTTTTCATTCGTTCAATATACGCCGATACCGGTTACCCAGCTTATTCAAGCATCAATGGCGGGGTCTGTGACCGGACAAAAAGGATTTATTAACTTCGGCTGGCGAGGGTGGGAAGGTGATTTACCTACCTCTGTAATAAGGGACTGCCCTGCAAATCCAGATTGGAGTGAAAAAAATATTTCATATTTCAATGAAACCCTGGAAACTTCAGTGCTGCGCCTTCCGCCGCTAACGAGTTATTATCATGAAGATCCCCGTCCCGACAAGTTTGGAGGGACTGCACTCACCGGGGTCCAGGCTTATAATGGAAACGATATCCCTGATTTATCTGGAAGCGTTGTGTTCACCGATCTCGCTCGATCTCATTCAAATCCTGTCAGGGGCGTTCTAGCCTATACCAGGGTAACATCCGACTGCAAACCAAACGATTACAATGTCATAGAAACGGATTATCATTTTGGGTCTAGTGCCGCGTATTACGTTAGTTTAGGAGCAAATCAGAATCAAACCCGGCTATTTTTAGGAGTTTATGGCTCTATAAAAGTGGCTGAGCCGAACCAAGGCACTGTATTTGAGATTGTTCCCTTATGAGCAGAATTGTTGACTATAATCATATTCTACCTAGTAAATACGGGATAATACCACTAATATACAGACAGTTACTTTTGAGGATTAAGGGAGAATACCATGCAGAAATTTATATTTACGAAGGATTATAAAAACAATGAAGCACTTCGAAAGAGTTTTTTCGAACTTGCTACCGACACTTTTGGTTTAAGTTTTGAAAATTGGTATCAAAAAGGATTTTGGAGCGAACGATATATTCCCTTTTCATTTGTTGAGGGAGATAAGATTATTGCAAATGTTTCAGTAAACATTCTTGAATTAATTATGAATGGAGAGAGGAAGAAAGCCATACAAATTGGAACCGTAATGACACATCCTGAATATCAAAGAAGAGGATTGTCTGCAAATTTAATGAACAAGGTTTTAGAGGAATATGAGAACAAGTATGATTTCATGTATCTCTTTGCTAATAATACGGTTCTTGACTTTTATCCCAAATTTGGGTTTAAGGCAGTAGAAGAGCATCTGTTTTCAATGGACTTTATACCAAGCCAATATGAGCATAAAGGCATTAGAAAACTAAATGTAAGTCAAGCAGACGATTTACGTTTAATTCATAAATTTGCATCAGAGAGAATGCCCGTTTCTCAACGTTTGGGAACGGATTATACGCAAGGAATATTAATGTATTATTGCTTGAACGTTTTTAGTGATGATATTTATTACTTGGAAAACGAGAACGTTATTGCTATTTATAAGAAAGAAAACAACCACATGGACATCTTCGATATTATCAACACAAAGGAAGTCAAAATTCATGATATTTTGGCTAAAATTGCAGGTCGGGATACCGAAAAAATAACTTTCCATTTTACTCCGGATTATAAAGGTATCGATATAGAAAGTAATACCTTTCATGGCGGCTTATTTGTAAGAACAAATGGCGAGAACCTCTATCCTGTCCACGTAAAACACCCAATTACATCAATAGCTTAAGGCTAGGTCGGACAAATTTTTTGTTATTTAAATTCCGACTAAATAACTTGGTTTTCATCAATAACAGAAGCATAGATGTAATAATACTTTCCCTAAGCAGTGGGTAGGGGCACAATAAAGGACGACTGTCAATAGCCGCTCCTAATCGAACATATGTTCAAAAAAAGAAGCGGGACTGTACCCGCTCCGTTACTGTATACGCCAATACACCTCAACTACAATTCTTCCTGACCATCAGTGAGCACTCCACAGGCACAATGCATCAACCACAAGCATTGATCATGCTACAAGAACAATATGAGTAGGATACCTTACTTTATGGAATTTCACTAAAACAACTCCAGTTGTTTTCCCTCACTCCCGATCCTGTCCATCGATTCCGGCGCGTGGTCACGGAAATACGCCTGTTGAACCTGCTGCTGGGGATCGACAATTTGCTTCCCTCCCCCGCCAGCTGCTGCACGCAAGCGACAGCTATACACGACTGGAAAATAATCCTGAAGGAACTTGCCCTCCACATGTGCGGTTAAAGCAATCATTTGGAAGCCTAATTGCTCAGCGATATAGAATACGGGGCTGAGAACATGCTCACTCGAAGCCTTGCCGAACGGATTATCCAAAATGACCGCACGGTGACGTTTCATCTGACTATGAATATGCTGGCGCTTTTCCGCCACATAATTCAGAATCCCAAGGAACAAGGTCATGTTCTTGCTCCACTTCTCACCACCTGACCAGCGGTTGGATTCCTCCCAGGAATAAGTAGCCCCTGTCACCTGTTGATCGTTATTCACTTTTCGGCAACTGATGCGTATAGCCGCGCCTTGCTGGAATACTTTCTGCAGCAACTGCTTGGCATCCAGCCACCTCTCGAGATCCTTGCGGATTGCCGCCGACTGCTCCATTCCATTCACATCCCGGTACTTGACGTGCTCCAACTGTGAGATGATCCATTCGATATAGGTACGGATTCGTTCCTTGCCCTCCTGCTCATCCCAATCCGGAACATGGAAAACATAAATCTCCTTATTACCGCTTTCGGTTCGGACCCGGGTCCTCTTGGGCAACTCACGTAGCTCTTGTGCAATCTGTCTTAAATGGGCTTGTATGTGCGTAATAAACTGTTGAAGCTTCTGGTCCTCTGTCTGCATCCGCAGTTCAGCGATCTGATTGGCCTTCTGAATACTTGCCCCCATCATCGCCTCGAACTCCTGCAGCTCTTCATAATTGTCCTTTGCTTCTACTCCCCGCTCGGCCATCTCCCGTAACTTTACATCCTGGACCTGTCGCTGACAGAATTCCCGGAATCTCTGACGGCTAGAAGTAACTCGGTCCCGCTCCTTCCCAATGGCTTCC
The DNA here is from genome assembly GCF_020179875.1 of Paenibacillus sp. alder61. Lineage (NCBI taxonomy): Bacteria > Bacillati > Bacillota > Bacilli > Caryophanales > Paenibacillaceae > Paenibacillus > Paenibacillus sp. alder61. The sequence continues at coordinate 176,829 of NZ_JAIUDG010000005.1, read as the reverse complement.
CGCTGCTGTTCCAAGCGCCTGATCACGTCCTGACTGCCGATCTCCAGACGATATGCAATCTCTTGCGTAAGATCTCCATCCGAATCAGACAGCTTCAGAAAAGGATCATCCAACTTATGCACCCGGAGATAGCTGTTCCACAATTGCAAAACCCGGCGCGTCTCGCTCAATCTTTGTTCCACTACATTATGAAGTCGATCAAGTTCTTTGCGGGCTTCATCCTGTTGCCGTCGTTCATTTGCTTGCCTCTCGCGCACGCGGCTAAGCGGCTCCAAAAACATAACCGGTCGCTCGTTATCAAATTCCTTCTCATACTGCTCCTGCTGGATGCGGATCCTAACTTCTTGCTCGCTCAGTTCACGCTCCTTCCGATCCCACGCTTCACGGACCCTCTGAACCTGCTGCTCCAGTGTACGAAGCTCCGCCAATGCGGCCTTTATTTTCGACTCGACATGCAACGGAAGCTCTAGCTCCGTATCCAGATCGTCATATGCAGCCGCAAGGCGCTCCATCAGTCTGGAAGCCTCCACTTGCCGGTCACGTTGATGCTCAAGTGCCTGCTCTAGTTCCGACCGCTCCTTCATGATGCGGTGCCGCTTCAGGTTAAGCCCCTTATGTTCCTCGCGCAACTGAACAATCGATTCATCCGTGGGGAGCGGTAGACAATCCTGAATATCCGGATACAGTTCATCCTCCCGCAGCCGTTGCAGTTTCCCGTGAAGATCAGCATGGTGATTCTCCTGCAGATTCAGCTCCCGCTCAAGAGCTTCCAAACGCCGCTCCCAACTGTTTATCGAACGTTCGGCCTTTTCGAGAGTCTCACGAGCAGGCAGCAAATCTTCCTTAATCCTTGCCGACTTCTCGGAAAGCAGCATATAGAGCTGCCCTTGCTCCAGTTGATAAGCCACATGCTGCTGACGCTGGGAAAGCAATTGCTGGGCCTCACCTAACTCATCTTTCTTGCGTTCCAGTTGTTGCAGATCCTGCTCGATATCCGCGAGCTTCTGCTCCAGTCGCCTCAATATTTCCAATCGCTCCGCGTGCCTCTGTTCTTGCTCATGCACGACAGCCAAAGGATAACTGCGGAAGAACCTCTCCGCAAGCTTCTGAGCATCCCGCCATACCTCAAGCTCGTTCTCCTTCTCCCGTCTGTTCTGTTCGGCAGCCTTTGCCTCCCGGATGATCTCCTTCTTCCATTCCTGAAACCGGTCTAGGTCGTGAAGAGTTTTCCAATGGGCTGGCTCCACCCAAGCGCCATCCGCCTCCGCAGGGGATTCACCCACCGGGGTGCTACTGACCAATTCCTTCGCTTCCTGAGTCGATAGGATGCGGATCGGATACTGCAGTTGATCGGCCGTCTCGGCAAGCTTACGTATAAGAAGCGGCTTTTCCTGCGAAGTCGTCACAAGCGTCACAGCCCATAGCAGCTTGTCATCGGACGAATCCGGCACAGCAGAAGCATAGCGGAGCCCCGTCTCCAAAAGCGAAAATTGGTTGCTCCATTGCTCGGCTAGTCTTGCGGCTTGAGGATCTGCGAAAAACTCCTCTTGATCCTCGTAATCATCTACATAGCGGAATGCCAGCCGTTCCTTGTGAAGCAGTTGCTGCTTCTGCCGCATTCTCATCCCTAACCCGTCGGCCAACTTTTCACGAATCGAATCCGTTTTGTCATGTACAGAAGCCATCCGCTCCCAGGAGGAATGCAACTCAGCCAATGTCCCCTTTACCTGTTGATTCTCCTGCTCGTAGCGGTCCCGCCAAGCCTGTAGCTCAGTCAGCTCCTCTTTGATCCTAAGCTGATCTGAGGATGCCGCTTTACCTTCCAGTTGCAGTTCGCCTTTCCTGCGGTCTAGCTTCTGCAGTGCTTTCGTTTGCTCCAAGCCCTGCTGCTCCAGCAGTTGCTGTTCAGAGAGCCACAATGGCATCTGCTGCTCAACGGTTTGCGAGGACAGCTGGGACAATATTCTCCGAGCAATCCCGCCCTGCTGCTCTTGTATCATTTGAATCTGTGTATCCAAGCCACGAATCCGAAGGAGCTGCATTTCCCGCTCCTGAACAGCGGCATCCCGCTCGCGAAGGCCGTCCTGCCTCTGTTCCTTCAGTGTATCAAGCCCTTTCTGCACCTCCTGCATCAACTCGGACAGACGCTTTTCTTCCCGATCAAACCATGCTTTAAGCTTCCGGCCGTTAAGCTCCCACGCCTGCTCAAGCTCCTCCTCATCCTGCGACTGGGCCACCTTAGCCAGTTCCTGCTGCAGATAAGTAATCCGCTGCTCCGCTTCCCGAAGTTTCTCCCGTTGCTCCGCATATTCCAGAGAGTGGTAGTAACGCGACGCCGAAGCTGCTTGTTCCTCTAGTTGCTCTTTTTCATCTCCAATAGCCTGCAGCTCCGTCTCCAATCCCCCAGCTTTCAGTCTCTCATCGGCGATTGCAAGGGATGCTTCCCTTTTACGCCAATGCCTGAACTCTCGTTCCCAATCCTCCAATCGTGCTTGAAAACGGACCTGCTCCGCCTGCTGTTCCTGCTCGACATTCATCGCTACATCGAGATAAGCTTTGGCTTCCTTCCGCAGTGCCTCATACTTAAGCTGTTCCCGATGCAGGATCTCATAGCTGGCTACATACTTGTGCAACTCCGCAAGGATACGCCGATTTTCCTCGATTTTTTCCTTCAGCTCTTTATACTGCTTAAATCCCTCCCGCTGTACCTGGAACAAATCTGCAAATGTCCCCTGCTTGAAACCCTCCATCGATTCTTCTATCGTCGGTATAAGTAGCCGGTCTACCAATTGGGATGAAGTTTTACATTCATCGAAAAACGCCTCAACCCCACCCTCGCTGGAATTGACCTTTATAATCGCCTCCCATTCCGACTGGATGATATGAAAATGTTCTTCAATATATTTCTGAAACCCCGTAATCGTATCAAAGGTTTTGGCCACCAGCGGATTCTTCGACTGCATCGATTGATAATACTCCTGAATCTCACCTTTCTCCCTTACCCTCAGCTTCCCGCCGCCCATCTCTTTCGTGAAAGGTAGAAGTCCCAGCCGATGGTCGTCATTTTCGGAATACTCATACACATAACGCAACGAGTCCAGCCCGGTCGCGCTCATAAACAAACTCACGCAAGTAACAGCGTATCTGCGCCGGGGTTTATCTGCCAATATCCACTCAATCGCCACATGGGCCGGGCCATTCTCAAGCGAGAGCGTATCCTTCATCTTCCGTCCCGCTACATCACTGTGAGGCAGCACAGCCTGAATCGCAGTTTGAATGAATACCGTCTTCCCGCCCCCGTTCTCCAGAACAATCGCTCCGTTATGACCGTCAAAATAAAAAGTGGAATCATTGTAGCGCTTGGCTCCGCCCTCATAGATCACATTCGTAAATCGGATTTTCGAAATGACAGGCATCGGATCTAAGCCTCCTCTTTCCGTTTCGGCTCAAGGCCATATAGAAATTCCAGAATGCCACGATTATATTCCCTCTCCATAAAATAACGTTGCACGATCATTTTCGTTTTCTCCGTCAAATCCAACTCATCGGGTCCAACTTGTTTTACCAACTCCTGATCGAGCATGAATTTCCGGACCGTATCAAGAAAGCTCATCCGGCTGATGGTTGCACCGCTCTGCCGCTTGGCTGTCTCCTTCACATCATCCATAGCATCCCACTTCTCAATAATATCTGCCCAGTGGTAGGAATACTCTTGACTAAGCGCCTTTAATTCCTCTACGGAATGCTCCTTCAGCCCGTTGATCCGTTGCTGAACCATATTCATCCATTCTTCCATTTGAAGAAAATTACGCGTCGCTTCCGTAGTCTGATAACTATCATAAAACGCACCGATTAACACAATTATGGCCACATACATCAAGTACAAATCTGCATTCACCGCATTGCCGCGTAGATACATCCGCTTAAGTGATTCATTCGTAATATGAAAAGGAGACAGCCTGGCCAACGGAACCAGCATCAAGCGGTCACCCGCTCCCATCGCGACACATTCCACTTCAGCGGCAAACTGATCCAAAAGCCCTCGGACGTGGTCATCCGCCTCCACCTGTAGCAAACTTTCTTTATCGGCAACCCCGGTTCTGGCCAGCTGCGCATAGATGCGGAAGGCAGTCATGACCTCATCACCGGTGTAATTCATCCTGGTCCCCTCCCAACCGAATGATAAGTTCTTGGATAGAGTAACGCTCATTAACCCTAAGAATGCACTCTGTCTCCTGAATGATCAGCGTTCTCCCCTGCAATTGAGAACGGATCGCCTCATAAAGATTTTGGTCCGATTCCCCGGATTTCTCTTCATCCATAACCGGATGAATCGGGCTGCGTTGATGTAATATAATCCAGCAATCGTAAAAATCTCGTTCCTTCTTGAGATCAGCAGCTTCATCCTGATCCAAATACGCAATAAATTCACTCAACCGGACTTCATCCCGATTTAACTTCTCATAACAACGCAGAAGAGCTTCTACCACTTGGACTAGACGCTCTTTACGCTTCCGCAGATAAGAAAAATTCTCCTCTTCCTCATCCAGAGCAAGAAGACTTTCTTCAATAACAGACCCATCATCATGTCCCGAAAGCTGTTGTTTGGCAAATACCGTAAGAGGCGACCATACCCTGACCTGTTCCAAATGCAAGAACGGGGCTACCACTCCCTTCATCGCCTCAATTGGCAAGGGAGTGCCGAATAGGAATGATGCAATATCTTGCTCAAAGTTAAACGCATTCATCCCCGTGTAATAGAGTGACTCTTTGGCAGCGCGAAGAGCGCTGCTCTCCAGTTCCATACTTTGTTGTAGCAGTCTTGTATGTTCGTTGTGCACTTTTTCTAGTTCGATACCGATTCGAACAATAAACTCATAGGGCCGTTGGTTTTTCATAAGTTCCCGTTCAGCGTAAATTCGATCCTTCGTTTCCCTTACAAAATCCCTGAGCTCGTTAAACTCTTCATTTTCACGCTTCAGCCTGAGATAAATATCCTCTAAAAGAGAGCGATAGCGGGCAAATGTTTCTTCAGAAACAATGCTTCTCTTAATTTCATGCTCCAAAGAGACAATTCGGTCTTGTAAGGTTTCCACATCGATCATCATCTCATCGATTTGGCGCAGTGCTCCCTGGAATTCCCCCTTTTCCAACTGCTTGCGCAGCAAAAGCTGATGGATGGACAACTGAAACTCCAAGTAAAACTCCTTAGTAGCAAATACCAGTTCGAGACCATCCTCATCCAATGCGTAATATTGGGTATTGGTTGCTACATCATACGAATCAGTACGCAAAATCGACGTATAATGAACCCCTTCTTGCCCTGTTCCCAAATGAAAAAAAGAAAACTCCCGCTTCCGTCCGGAGGAAGGGCGAAACACATGGATGATTCTTCGTCCGATGTCATCCAGTTCTTCTTGGTCGAGATCATACTTGTCCTCCAGAACAGCGGCTAGAAAGCCGACCAGTTCCTTCACACTGGTCTTCCGGCTTCGCATCAGCTTTTTCTCAAAGAAGAACAGCAGCGTCAATAGCCCCAATTCCATCATCGCCACTTGTTTCCCACCACGATCTGTTTTCCTTTGCCGACTCAACTCGAACAGCGGATCAAACAGGGCAAGCTTGCCCATTCGTTCTTGGAAGCCAGACAGCATGTCATTCAATTCGATTGGTATCCCTTTTGACTCCATACGGTCTCCCTCCCAACTCGAATCAATTCCTCACTTTTCAGAGTTTCTTGCGGGATATAACATCCCTCACCCAGCATGGCATTGATCCGATTGGCTTCCTCTTGGTTGAAAAAACTTATAAAGGCGTGCAAAGCCTCTTCATTTAATCGGTGATTTTGCTTCCCTCTAGCCGAAGGCTTGTCTAAGCATGCCAGGTAGAAGGGCAACGCTAGCTTCACCCCGAACTTCACATGAAGGTCGTACCAGATCATAATTCCTTCCAGATCGATATCTCCAAAATAGTAAAGTTCATGGTCTGCGCTTTGAACCGGGTACTGCAGACTGAGCATCCCCAGGTTCCCTACAATTTTCCGGCCATAGCCTAAAATCAAGGAGGAGAAGGCCATCCCCGGAAGCTCTGGTACCAGCCCTTGGAATGTCGATTTGTTCTCAACAATAAGATGCAGGTGGTTCTTGCTGGTAAATCCGATGGAAGGATTGACCGCTAACATCAAGGGATCGCTAACCGGGACAATCTGGAGTTGCTCCCATATGCCTAGACGCTCCAACAAGGCTTGTCCTCCGTGGTCCGTAATCCACTTCTCGTCCTGAACAAGCTCATAACTGCGTTCGGGAGCCGGTGCTTGGCGTGTTGGCCTCGATCCCCGCTTCAAATACGCATCGATCTGTTCAATATAAGGCAGGTCCGCACGCCATATGTCCGGGCTGAGGCGATAGTAAGCATCCAGACTAATGTCAGGGTGCAGTCTTGTGCTCCACTGATGCAGTTCTCGAACATACTCTCCTTGTAGCAACCGTTTATTTATGCGGTAGTGATAGGCTAACGAAAGCGGCTTTCCATTCCGGCCGTGTGACTTGACCGCTTCAAGACTCCCCTCATTTTCAAGCTCCATTACGATTCCGGCAAATGTTTCGTAGTCAATCTGCTCACCTTGGAATGCTTGCTCCAACTCCGATAGGCTGATCATTACCTTGGAAAAAGTACATAAAAAGTCGATCAGTTTTTGTTTGTATCGCATCATTTTCCAGCCACCGTTCCGTACATTTAGACTTGCACTCGTTCACGTATCCACTTCCACTAATATGTGGGCTAATTTGTTCTCCAATCTTTGACCATTCCCGCCCGGCTTTAAACAATAAGCTCCCATCCGATATCGCTGGCGATATTCTTCTTTGAATAGGGCAAATTTTGTTGCCTCAGTGACACTGGAAGATTATGGTCAAGGCGATATCCTTTGCTCATGCTACTTCGAATGGTTATTTCCAGTATAAATCAGGATTTTTAACTTTGATCTCTTGAAGCTCATTTAATTTTTCCAGGAAGAACTTCTGAATCTCGTTGATGTGATCCTCATGATGAAGAAAATCGACTAGCCTACGGTCACAGGAAATCCCTTGCCATTCTGCGTCAGTGTTTAGATTGAAAGTTTTCCAGTCCGGATGTGCAGCCATAAAATTCTGCATGGCAGCCACTACTTTAGGAACGTCTGGGCAGCGTCGTGGACAGAATTCATAAACGATAGAAACGAAGGGATAATCTTCATCTGTTATATAAAACCCAACAACCACCTCGGTGGCTCGACCTTCCTGCTCGCTAGCTTTAACGTACCGTTCCATGTACTTTAACTGGGTGTGACGGTTGTTTTGCTGAATCGCCTTACCGAAATGTTCGGTCATCACACCGTCTATTACTCCATCCATGCACTCGTCCATCATGCGTTGCAGCCGATTCATATTTTGAATAGCATATACGTCAACAGGCGTGAACTGCCGATTATCTTCCAATCCGATCTCCTCCATATAATTCAAAACTTTGGACGCATAGATGTTCTTCTCCTCCAGCTGCTTAACCCACTTGAAAATTTGAAACCACCGCTTCTGCCTGAAAACTACGTTTTTTTGATTCGCTAATATGAGAGATACATCCTTTTCATCAAAATATTGAGTTAAGTAAATTAAGTAACAATTCGTTCCTTGATTAGTGAGTACGCCGAGATGATCAGCATATCTAGACAGTTGGTCTGTTCCTTCCGGAGAGCCTAGCTTGCTTTCGATGAACAATACATAAGATTCCTGTCCTTCGTAAAATCGAATTACCATATCCGGACGGCTATCCATCTGATGATGGGGCAAAGCCGGAAAAGTTACCTGCGTTTGAATGGATGAATACTTCACTTCCTGCACTGGAATTTCTAATACATTTCCGAGAAAATCTATCATCTTCTCCTGATCACAGAGAAGTTCAGCGAACACTTCTGTCAAAAAGTCCTCGTGAGGATGGCCGCTGCTGCTATTTAACACCCGAAATAGTCGTGAAAAAACGTTCTTCATCGTCTTCTCCTTTTAAAGAATTCAACGCTCTAAGTTTCTCTTGAAATGCAGACACACTTCGGACGAATACATGTTGAGCAACTGAACGGGGCAATCGCGATATTGTCCAGAATATCTTTCCCCTCTATGTCGAATCCAGGTAAAACTAATTTGTTTCACATTTTGGCTAATAAACAGAAGATCAACAACTCTTTACTGGAGCCAGTCTGACAATTTAATTCCGGCTGGCGAATATTTAAGTAGTCGCTGCTCCCCGATTTGGCTGGGAAATGTGAATTGCACTTAGCATATTGCTGCATTCCGAGCATTTCAGAACTGCCATACCTAATCACTCTATCGCTAATGTTTGTTGATCATATTTAAACATAGTGAATAGACAATAGGTTGTAATCAACTATACGATTATGGAATAAATCCCCTTTACTGATAATTCAACAATATAGGCAAGAAGTCCTGTAACTATGCGAAAAACCCAAACAAAGCATTAAATAACCGCTTTGTTTGGGTTGCAATAAAGAGTCTGTCAATAATAAGATTCTAATTCAAAACCAAAGAATACGAAAAGAAAAACCTGATTCTCTATTTGCTTATTAAGAGCGAGACCTTCCATAAATCAACAAACGTCGACTTGTATTTTACATTGCTTTCATTCTCGTTTCAATGTGATTGGTTTCTTCATCAGATAGCCCATATTTTTTATATAGTTGTTTATCAACCTCTTGAACTGAAACTGACCAATCAATATCCGAGTTGTTAGAGAAGTCTTGTATAGGCACAAATTTAAATGTTTTAGAAGTTGCATCTTGGCTGCCCTTCGCTAAACCATGAAGGTATCTGGCGAATTTTGTCTTAAAGTACTTTGAAAGGTTGTTGCACGAAATTTCATCTAGCCTTAAATCTGCCCCAATAACTAGGTAAGATTCCGTGCAAATTGTTTGCGGTGCCCCAACAAAAGTGTTTAAATTATCATCATTTAATTCAGTACCGACATTATTCGCCCTAGGAGTATATACTTTCCAAATATCAATCCATTGAGGCCGAACTACAATATCATTTCTTTCAACATAACCCACTATTTGTCCTTTTCCGTAACATTGGATTGGATTATACAAATCTGAATTTGTTTTTCGGAATTTGCTATCTTTAATAAAATTGCCTTCAAAACCAAATGGTTTACGAGTGGAAACATAATTCTGCATAGTATCTATATTTTCGTCAGCGAATACTTTGTTAAGTATACTTATTGCTTTTCCATCTCGAACAAAGATATCCACACCTTCAATTTTCATTGGTCTATTAACATCATCAATGACAACATTATTTTCGTGAGTAACAATTCTTGTAAACTCTTTACTGTTGTCATAATTTTCATCCCACAAGAAGTAGCATACACCACCACGAATATTAGTATTAGGGAAAATATCTTCAGGTGTCAGCCAGTCATGCAGTTCTTTAAGATGAACGTCATTTAACATTTCATCACGAAAATCGTCAAGACCTTTCCCTCCTGCATACCAACGTGTCGGCATTATGAATGAAATTAATTCTGGATTAAGTTCCTTTGCCAAACGTACAAAATGGTGGTAAATTGGGCTAGCACTTGCTTGCGCTCCACCATCCATTTCTTGATAAGGTGGATTTCCAATAATGACATCGAATTTCAAATTCTCATCTCCAAAAATTTCTGATATTTTCATTTTAGCATTATTATTTTTTGCATATTCGGCTAGATCACATTCAACTATATTTTTAAACGAGATGTTTTTGAAATCTGCAAAAATATAATTTTTTGCAATATTGTATATGATGTTACTTGGCGCACAAGCATAAACTTGATTTTCGAGAATCCACTTAATACGTTCTTCAGAATTAGGAATTTGATCTTTCAATCCTTCATTCAAGCGTTTAACGATTTCTGTGATATAAAGCCCACTTTTCGTATATAAATCAATAAATTTAATATTATAATTTCTAAAAATACCAGGTTTGTTCTCTGCAATTAAATCAACCATTAATTTCACTACTCTTCGAGGAGTGAAAATTTGGTTTGTTTGCTGCGGGGGAATGTAATCAAAAATATCCTCAACCAGTGTTTCATCAAAATAGTTCGATAATCTGTTCTTAGTGTTAAAAAATTCTTTAATACTAGCATTAAACACAACTTCGTTGAATAGACCCGGCACTTTACGGTTATTACCATTATCATCTACATAATCAAAACCATCACGCAGTTTCCTAAATTCATCAACTGTAATACTTGTTAATTCTTCAAAAGAAGGCTCATCAATGTTCTCTTCAAAATTATTCAAAGTGGTATTTTCGTTACCATAAGCCATGAGGAATGCTGGGATGGTTCTAGCAAATCCGCGCAAATGATCCCGAACATCATCCTCAGTGGTTTTTTTCTTTTTCTCTTCCACTTGGACAATCTGTTGTTCGACTGCAATTTCAATAGTTGTACTTAAATCTGTATTAAGATTTTCAGTGAATGTTTGATTAACCTCGACCTTTTTCTGTTCCATTTCTGTTACTAGTTGCTCTAATTTATCTTCGTCATTAGCTTGGTGAGCGTTTTGAATTTGGACATTATAATCTTGTTCAATTTCTTTAACTTGATTGTGATATTTATCTACATTTTTGTGAACTACGTCTTTAATTGCCGATGTTACTTCATTTTTTGCTTTATCTGCTTGAAAATTATTCAAGTTAAACGTCACTTTCAACTTGCTAAACCCTCTATCTAGAGTGTCTTTGATTCCTGTAGTAATACTTGTAATTTCGGGAATATTAGGAACATTGGGAATTTCCATAACTTTATAGATTGCTTCACCAAATATTTCTTTAGTTTGATTAATAACAATCTCTTTAGGAACATCAATATTTCCACCATCATCAATCATTGGGTTTGTTACATTGACTTCTCTACGATCTATCAGACGTTTATTTTTTTCCGGTTTGATTTTATCAAGTATCTCCTTGAATGGAGAATTCCCACCAAAAACACCTGAAATATTCGCGAATAATAGATTACTCATAAATCCACGCTTTACTACTTCTGTTGAAGTTATCTTCGTTGGAATAGTCAAGACCTCAGTTGCGTCCAACTCATGCATATTACCTTTATCATCTTCCCCAATTACTGGAAAAAAATTCAATAGCTTTTTAATCTTAATTAAACGTTCTTCACTTGTTTTTGAGTTACCACTCGATAAGTTATTGGCAAATTCATCAAAGAGTAGTAGCGTTCGTTCTGGCGCAAAATCAAAGATATATGCGTTTTCTTTTCTATAAAGTTTACCATCGTGAACAAATTCATAAGGGTTTTGAGCACGGAAAGCGGCTTGGAAATATAAACTCGGTGACTTAATATTGCTAAGCATAAACACCGCAGACCATTCTGGTATTGTTATACCCGTTGTAAGTTGACCAACAGATAAGGTTATGGTTTTTTCGTTCTCTGAGATTGTCTTTCTAACCCTATTGAAACTGTTCTCATTCTTTCTATAGTCTAGTCCTTCTTCTTCAAAATTTGAATCGCTGTTAACACTTACTCCGTCACCAGCCGCTAGTATTATTTTATACTCTCCAAAAACATGATGTGACTTCAACAATCTTTCAAGTGCTTTAGCAGAGTTAACACGAGGTAAAAGCCAAAAAGTATGATTTAATTGACTCCTATATTCATCTGTAGCAAAAGGAAACTTACCTGAAGATAGGTTATCCAGAAAGTTCTTCACGCTTGCTTCATATTCAAATTTTCCGTCCTCTTTAACTCTGAAAAATTCATTCAAATCAAAAGCATAATCAACATTTCTATCGTCATTTAATGTTAACCCTTTGGAGACTTGTTCCTCAATCATCTTACTCATTTGATAAGTGAATAGACTTAGAGTTGGTAGATTATCGTAAGGGTTACCTCCAATTGTGTAGTCCCAATGCAACTTGGCTTCTTGCTCGTCCACATACGACCAGTTGAATATCTGTTCTTCATTGAATTTATTGTTTGCCAATGCTTTAAAGGGAGTCCCCGACAAATGTAGGGTGAAGTTCCTTTTGATTTTGTCGAACGCCACGTCTGTTTTGGCAGTATCAACCCCCTCATGCGCCTCATCGATGATAAGTAAATCCCAGTTTAGCTGACCAACCCATTCAAGTTTTTCATAAACGCCACCTGCAAACTTTGCCCCTTTCAGGTCTTGGAGTGAAATGAAGGCGATTTGCGATGGGTTCTCTTGATCAGTAGAATTTAGAAATTCTATGAAATCCCTACGAGATAGTGCCTTATCCTTCAGCGAGTCTGTTTCAGAAATAAATTTCATTCCTGTTTCTTGCCAAGAGATAAATTTATTAAAATCGTCAAACCATGAATTGGCTATAGCGGGTCTATTGGTCACAATGAGTACATTTTTTGCATTGATTTTCCTTACAAAATCGTATGCAGTAATTGTTTTCCCAAAACGAGGTTTTGCATTCCAAAGAAACTCCCTTGGTTCTTGCCCACTATTGTAATAATCAAGAGTTAGCTGAACGGCTTTACTTTGTTCATTCCGAAGTTTGTAGGTCGAACGAGCTTCATCAATTTGAATTTCATCATAATCATTATTTATAAACTTATCCGTTAGAAATTCTGCCTTCTCGAGTGTCCCGTTGAAATAGAACCATTCGTCTGCATAGCCATTAAAGTCCCTCTTCTGAATCCCATTCTGTTGCAGAAAACGATGAAGATCTTTATCACGAAACCATTTACCATCAGACTTCTTAGCAACCCTTTCAAAAAGAATATTCGGGTTGAGACCGGCTGTTCCAACCTGTTCTAATATACGCTTTCTAACTTTTCTATTTGTTTCACCAATTTTGATGTAACCCTTATGAGAAGGAACTTCTGGCAGGATATAAGCATAAATTTTCAAATCCAATTCTTCATAAGGTTTAATCACAGTTCTATTCATCGATTTCCTCCATTTCTTCCTTGTATACATCAGTAATCTTTACAGGAACGTATTTCATTCGTTTTCCATATGTTTTAGAGATGTCATCATCCAATAAGTAAAACAAATCCAGTTGTTCCACTTTCACTTTCTGATCAGAAGGTTCTCCACTTTCTTTTTCTATGCCCAAAATAATATCATCAAGCGTATATTCAGTGCGTTGGATCATAATCGTCTTAACATACTTATTGAGGTTAACGGGTTTCCACTCACTAAAAACAATGGGATTACCATTTGAAGTTGACTTATTTAGGAAATCTCCCTGTACAATATTTTTAGAGATAATCAACTTTGCACTGTTTAAAACCTTGTTTTTTACTTTTGCTCCAACCACAATTGCTTGACGCTGATAGGCTTCATAATAGGCTTGATACAAATTCATAACACATTTTTGAGCGTTATCTTCAAGCAATTCAACACCATATAGCGTTGACAATATAAGAAGGGAATAGTTCTCGTACCTTGTTAAATCATCACCGTAATTTTTCACTACTATTTTCATCTTTCTATTTAAAACTTCAACAAGGAACGCACCTTCTCCAACAGCCGGCTCTAAAAAAGTGGAAGTTAAGTTTAAACATGCCTCCCGAAGGTTAGGCAAATCAAGAATTTTATTCACAATTCTTTTTGGTGTGAATACTTCACCGTGATTTTGAACACGTTTTTTATTTTTTATTATTTTTTCCTTGTCTATAGCTAATTCACTTGAACTTCTCATTATGTTCTATCTCCAATACAAGCAAATCGATTTGCAGTCAATACCTTTCCCCACCTATTCCTGAATTATATCTTAAGAGTTACTCAATATAATTATTCCCTTAATGTAGTTCTCATAGCCACATTTTAACCTGAACTGTAATTATTAAAAAGTACTTGTCATAAGATGATCATGTTTAAATAGGGTCTACCAAACAATTCGTCTATTGTTCATCAGATAGAAAATTCGTTTTGGAATATCCCCCAAGATCCTCCCACTCAACTACACTAGTGGCACGGCCCGTCGCCGTGTTACTGGACTCTCCGCCCTCATAACATATGTCTAAGTCATCGTATGTCTTGCGAAGCATATCTCGCCAATCAGAATGATTCTTGTTTGATAAGAGCCTTTCAGCCAATCTATCATCCAAAACAACTTCTATACCTATTTGTTCAGCCGATGGAGCTATGGTGCGGTAAGCCCTTTCAAAAGGGCTTGAGATGATAAAATCAATATCTTTATTTAAGAGAAATTTAGCAAGATTCTCAGCTTGATGAATCCCTAGTTCAGTTAGCTTAGCATCAGGCTCTTGCCCATCTGCTTTGCAATGTCGCACAACATAAACATTTTTCATCATTATGGTTATCCCCTTGCTAGTGCTACTCTTCATAAAGTTCTCGCTTTACAGTTCGTTCTAGGATTTCGAGTGCGTTACCTTCAACATCTACTTTTCCTCCCACAAGAGATAGAGTTCCCCCTGCATGTTCCTCTTTGGTACTTCGTGTAATAACAAGCCACTTATCATCCCTACAGATTGCACCTTCTACGTTTACTATGAACACGCTGTCTTGCTCCTCTCTAAGAGATTCTACTATATCAACTTTAACAATATTGCAGGGGGCCTAATCGGAAGCTCCTTTCCATTTAAGTAACACTGTACACTCCACATTAATCCTCGTCTATAAAAGCTTAAGGAAATCGTTATCTTTTTCCAACTAAATCTTAAATTTTGTGCTTTATCTTTGAAATATAAAACAAAGACCAGCACGAAATGAGGGAGTTGTAGTGAATACCAAAAGAGTGAGCAGCAGTATGGTGATCGCGGCAATGCTTGCCATTTATATGTATATTGTGGTTAAAGTGATTCTGTTTAAGTTCCACAGCATTGACCCGCATTTGATCAAGCAGCAGCTAAAGGCGCACTGGCACAGCCCTGAGATGATTATGGACCAGTTAACGTTCAGGGCGAATCTTGTTCCTTTCCATGTGATTTTCACGTATTTCGAACAAGCCACCCTGCACAGCTGGGTGAATTTTGCCGGAAACATCCTGATCTTTATGCCTTTCGGCATGCTGCTCCCGCTTCTGTTCAGAGGGATGTCGAATCCCTGGTCAAAGGTGTTCATACTGTCCTTCACCTTCAGCTTAGGACTTGAGACCTCTCAGTTGATCCTGGCAATCGGCATGTTTGATGTGGATGATCTGATTTTGAACACATTTGGGGGCTTGCTGGGGTATGGGATGTATCGGGTTTGGATGATGACAAGATCGCCGCTTCCTCGTAATAACGGCAAACCTGCTAGAAGTTGAAAATATACCTGCAGCAAGTGAGATCTGGATTTGTCTACCCACCCTTTAAGCAGAAAATACAACGTTAAACGATAAAAAGCGGACCACCAAATGTAAGGCGATCCGCTTCTGCTTGCTTCATTAGAAATTAAATTGTTCGACGTTTTCCTTCGTAAATTCGGTCGGCGGACCCATGATGACCGTTTTGTTGTCCGATTTCACTTGAATTTTGCTTACGCCCGGCACCTCTTGCCCGTCGGTCGGAAGCTTGCCGTCGACCAAGTCTTTCGCTAAGGAGACCGTCAAATAGCCGAGGCTTTCCGGGTTCCAGAGCAGCGCGGAAGACATCGAACCGTCCAAGATGTACGGCTTCGAGTCGGTCGGCAGCGACGCGCCGACGAGCGCCACTTGGCCTTGCAACCCTTTCTCTTGAATCGCTTGCGCCGCGCCGAGCGGAGCGACCGTCGAGAACGCCATAATTCCCTTCAAATTCGGATATGCTTTTAACAAGTCGAGCGTTTTCTGGTAAGCGACTTGCTGCTTCTCGTCGGTCGCGATTTTATCATTGACGAGCTTCAAATTCGGGTATTTTTCTTCCGCTTGCTTTTTCGCCCAGTCGATCCACGTATTGAGGTTCGCCGCCGACATGCCGCCGGTCAAGATGGCGATTTCGCCGGAATCGGTGCCCATTTTTTCGACCAATTTATCCGTTACCGTGCGTCCGAAAATTTCGTCGTCAATTTGATGAACGGACAAATCGACCACCGATTGATCCGCAGGCGTATCCCAGTCCATCACTTTGATGCCTTGTTCTTTGGCGCGCTTGAGCACCGGCGTGAGCGATGCCGGGTCGTTCGGCGCCACCGCGATGACGTCGACTTTTTGCGAAATCAAGTCTTCAATGATTTTGACTTGCTGTGCCGCGTCCGCTTGGGTCGGGCCCGTGTAGATCACTTTGACGCCGAGATCTTCGCCCGCTTTTTTCGCGCCGGTCTCCGATGCGTTAAAGTACGGGATACCAATCACTTTAGGCACGACCGCGATTTTGATCTCCCCGCCCTTCTCCTCTTGCCCGCCGCCAGACGTCGCCGAATTCGTGCCGCAGGCCGACAACACGAGCATGCTTGCCAATACTGTCGCAATAATACCGGAAAACTTCTTCATCTCTAATTGCCCCTTCCTTTTTCTTATAAAGAATGAATTTATGATTCATGCCCTTCGAGAGATGGACAGCATCAACTTAAACCGACACTTTCGAGCTTATCGCTTGCTTCAAAGCTTTTTTGCTTTCCTGTTTGGCCGAGAAGTAATTCAGCGTCAGTACGGCGATCAAAATGATGCCCATCAGAATGTCGACGATCGTCCGCGGCACTCCAAGCAAGTTTAGCCCGTTGGACATCACCTGGAAAATAGCAACAGCGTACACCGTGCCGACCACTTTCCCGTAACCGCCCGAAATTTCCGTTCCGCCGAGTACCGATGCAGAGATGGTGAGCAGCAAATACGAGGAACCCAGGTCGACCTTCGCCGAATTGTAGCGCGAGATCATAATCAGTCCGGCGATCGCCGCCATAAATGCCGAGAACAAATAGACGCCCATTAACACTTTCTTGACATTAATGCCGGAAAATTGGACGGCGATCGGATTAATGCCGACTTTATACACGCTGCGTCCCCATGGTGTCCGATTGAGCATCACCGACGTGATTACCGCAATCACCGCGAAAATAATGACTGGCAGCGGAATCGGGCCAACCGACAAGTTGCCGAGCAAGCTGAAAGATTCCGGAAAACCGGAGATGGCATTGCCCTTCGTAATCGTCAAAATAACGCCTTCGAACAATACCATGCTTCCGAGCGTGACCAAAATCGGCGAGATGCCGATGACCGAGACGAAAAATCCGTTAAGCAACCCGCACAATAGCGCGATCGCGACGCCGGCGGCGACCGCCAGCGCTATTGGCATGCCGGAAGCCAAACAAAGTGCGGTCATGACGCCGGCGAAGGCGGCGGTGTACGTGATCGATAAGTCGATGCCGGAAGTCACAATGACAACCATCATGCCGAGCGCCAGTATGCCGAGCTCAGGCAATTGGAACATCATGTTGCTCAAGTTGTACGGGTCCAGAAATCCCGGCGCAATAACCGCCATTAGGATGAACATGCCGAGCAAAATGACACCGAGTACCGATTCCTTGGAAAATTTGAATTTCATTCGCTCGCCTCCCTACTCTTGTACTTCGACTTTCATCAGTTTCGACTCGGCGCGTTTGCGCTGAATGACATCGTAGCTGACAGCCGTCAAGATAACGATCCCGACGACGATTTTTTGCCAGTACGTATCGATGTGCGTTAGAATGAGACCGTTCTGCATGACGCCAAGCAGCAACACGCCGAGAAACGTCCCCCACGCGGAGCCGCTGCCGCCGAGAATGTTCGCACCGCCGATGACGACTGCGGAAATAACGGTCATTTCAAACCCGAGCATACCGTTGGGGTCGACCGACTTCGTATACATCGTCTGCGCCATCGCCGCGACGCCCGCCATAAAACCTACGTAGCCATATACGAACATCTGCGTCCGCTCCAAGCTTATGCCGGCGCGCACCGCGGACACCGGGTTGCCCCCGATCGCGAAGACGGAGCGGCCGATTTTGGTATGCTTCATGACATACCAGGTCAAAACGGTGATGATCAGCATCAAATAAACCAATATCGAAATGCCGGCGATTTTTAGATCAGAGAACCGGATGAATGCTGCCGGGAAGTTGCTGCTGTTCATGTACATGCCGTTGGTGAAATACAAAATGCTGCCATTGATAACGCTCATCATGCCGAGCGTGGCCACGATCGGCGGAATTTTCACCCTCGAAATGAGTAAGCCATTGAGGAGCCCGAACACGATGCCGCACAAAATCGAAACCGCAAACGCGATGAGTACGGACCACGGCGAGTCCGGCAGCTTGGCCATCAAGTGCCCCGTAATGACGATGGATGCACTCGTGACGGCGGCCACCGACACGTCGATCCCGCCCGTAATAATTACCAGCGTCATTCCCATTGCCAAAATGGCAAGTACGACGTTCGCTTTAAAAATATCATGAAGATTGCCACCCGTTAAAAAGACGGGGTTGATGACGCTAAGCACGACGCATAAAAACAGCAGAACCGCGAGAATCCCCGTCTCCTTGGAACGAAATAACGATTTCACTTCTTCCACCTGCCTTTTATTCTCACAATCCTAAGCGTTTTGGGTTTGTTGGTGATGCGAGCCCAGGACCGCCAGATTCATAATTTTCTCTTGCGTCGCTTCTTTGATGTCGAGCTCACCGGATAGGCGTCCTTGCCGCATGACGAGGATACGGTCGCTTACCGCAAGCACTTCCGGCAGTTCGCTGGAAATGACGATGATGCCCATGCCTTTGTTGAGCAGCCGCCGCAGCAACCGGTGAATTTCCGTCTTGGCACCGATGTCGATGCCGTTGGTTGGTTCGTCGATAATCAATATTTTCGGTTCGGTTGTCAACCATTTGGCAATGACGATCTTCTGCTGGTTTCCGCCCGACAATTGCCCGGCGTTCATCGCCGGCAACGGCGGACGAATGTCGAGAATTTTAACGAAATTGTCCGCAAGCCTCTCTTCTTCCGCCCGATCGAGGAGGCCGAGCTTATTTTTCATTTGCCCTAACACCGTCACCGAAATATTGTCGATCATCGATTGGCGCAAAAACAGCCCTTGCGTTTGCCGGCTTTCGGGGATATAAGCCATCTTGTGCTTCACCGCGTCGCCCGACGATTTAATGTCGACTTGCTTGCCCGAGATGTAAACGACACCGGAGTCCGGCTTGTTCAGCCCGAACAACGCCTGAGCGAGCTCCGTCCGCCCCGAACCGACAAGACCAGTAATGCCGACGATTTCACCTTCGCGCAGCGTAAACGAAATGTCTTTGAAGTTGCCGCGCTTCGACAGCCCTTCGACGCGAAGCACTTCCGCGCCCGCTTGTGACACATCCGACCGTTCTACTATTTCGATTTTCCGGCCGACCATCAATCCGATCAATTTGTCCTCATCCAGCTCTTCTTTGTCGTAACTGCCTACGAATTTGCCGTCGCGCAGGACCGTGAACCGGTGTGCGACCTTGAACAACTCTTTCAATTTGTGGCTGATATAAATGATGGCGATGCCTTTCGCGCGTAAATTTTCGATGATTTTGTATAATTGTTCCACCTCGCCCGAAGAGAGAGAGGAAGTCGGCTCGTCCATAATGATCAGCTTCGAGTCGAAAACGAGGGATCTTGCGATCGCCACCAATTGCTGTTTCGCAATGCTCAGTTTTTCCAGCGGCATGGACACGTCAACCTCAAGTCCGAGCTCAGCCAGCGCCTCCTCCGCAAGTATTTTCATGCGGCTCCAAGGCACCCGCGACAATGCTTTGCTAGCGCTTTCACGACCGATACAAATGTTTTCGGAGATGGAAAGGTTCGGAAATAAACTCAAATCCTGATAAATCATGGCTATACCGCGAAGCGTCGCGTCGATCGGCTTTTGGAACTGCACCTTTTCACCCTCGAACACGATGTCCGCTCCGTCGTCCGGCCGCTCGGCTCCAACCAATATTTTCATTAGCGTCGATTTGCCCGCTCCGTTTTCGCCGATCAAGGCGTGCACTTCGCCGGGCTTAATGGCCAGCTGTACGTTGTCCAGCGCTTTGACCCCGGGATACGTCTTGCTTACGCCGCGCATTTGCAGCAAATATTCCATTTACGATACACCTCCCTCGTTTTTCCGCACGTCAAGGGGAATCCCGCGTTCTCGGCAAAACGCTTCCAATTCGCTCCGCGTCGGGAGGCCTTTTTGCGCCCCGAGCCGCGTCACTTTCAAAGCGCTCACCGCGGTCGCGAACCGTGCCGCTTCCAGAAGCGTCGCACCGTCGTCCAATGCAGCGGCTAAAGCGCCTGCAAACGAATCGCCCGCACCCACTGTACTTACCGCGTTGACCCGAATGCCTTCGATCCTGAAGGCTTTCCCTTCCGTGTATAGTACGGAACCTTGTTCCGCCATTTTAATGATGCTGCTCTTGACGCCCGCTTGTTCGAACCTTTTCGCCGCTTCGTTCGCCGTCGCTTCGTCGGTGACGTCGATGCCGGTCAAATGTCTCGTCTCTTGCCTGTTCGGCGTTATAAGATCCGCATGTTTCACCATGTCGAGCGTTAAGCCTTCCGCCGGCGCGGGATCCAGGATGATGTAAACTCCATGCTTTTTCGCTGTCTCCATCGCGTACAGGACGACGTCGTGCGGCACCTCCATTTGCACGAGCAGCACGCTGCTCGCTTTAATGCGTTCTTCGCATGCGTCGATGTGAGTCTTCGTCAGCCGCTCGTTCGCGCCTTTGATGACGATCATCGTGTTTTCCGCTGTCTCGTCGATCGTGACGATAACTGTGCCCGTCGAAGCTTCGTCCGTCCTGGCGAGCAGGGCGTCGCTGACGTTGTTTTCCTTTAACGACTGTACGAGCAGGTCGCCGGCCTGATCGTTTCCGACACAGCCGATCAGCGCTACACTCGCTCCCAGCTTGCCGCACGTGGCGGCTTGGTTCGCGCCTTTGCCGCCCGGCAGCATCTCGACCGATTTACCGATTTTCGTTTCGCCGTAGAGTGGGTATTTATCAACTACCGTAACGACATCCATATTGATGCTGCCGACCACTGTAATCATCGAATTATCCCCTTTTTTATCCGGGTAGCTCCATATTGAGCCGTTTTTGTTCACCCGCAATAAATTGTTTCAACGCAATCGTGTTTTTCTCTAAATCGTTGCCATAGAACAAACTGGATGTGCCGCACACGAGCATATCCGCCCCGCGCTCCATCACTTTCGGAATGGTATCGTAACTAATATTTCCATCCACTTGAATTTTTACGTCGACTTTCCGGCGGTCGATCAACGTTTTAAGGTCGGATATTTTTTGGTACATGCTCGGAATGAACTTTTGGCCTGCGAAACCCGGATTCACCGTCATGAGACAGACATAGTCCGTCACGTCCAGAACGTATTCCAACACCGCCAGCGGAGTCGATGGATTGAGCGCCACGCCAGCCTTGAGCCCGAGATTGCGAATTTGCTGCAGACCCCGTTGGAGATGAGTCTTCGTCTCTGCGTGAATCGAGATCATGTCGGCACCCGCACTCGCAAACAATTCGATGTATCTCTCCGGCGCTTCCACCATCATGTGAACGTCGAACGGTTTCTTCGTGAATCCACGCAACGATTTCACCATATCCGGCCCCATCGTAAAGTTCGGAACGAAATTCCCGTCCATGATGTCGAAATGATAATAATCCACTCCCCCAAGTTCCAACTGCTCGATATTTTCCTGCAGTTTGCCAAAGTTGGCGCACATGAGGGACGGCCCGATGAAAGCCATTTCTCCCACTCCCTTACTGACCTCTTCTTGATCCCAAAGAGTTTCTCTGTTTTTTATTTGAACCACATTGAAAACGCGTTCAATATCTGCATTTTACACTATAATAATCTTTGTTTTCAACATTTATTTTTTTGAATCAGACAAAAAGAGACCGGATGCCATGTTAGCACCCGGTCTCTTGCGCGTATTTTCAGCGATTCTAAGGAGTGTTTAAGATGTTCTTACGATGTTTATTCCTTTGTCTTTCAGCAATTGAACATCAGAGTTCGCCATTTTCGTGTCCGTAATCAACAAATCCACATCTTCGAGGCCAAGCAGGCGGATCAACGACTTTTTGCCAAACTTGCTGCTGTCCGCCACCAAAATATGTTGGTCCGAGATGTTCAATATTTTCTCTTTCAACCTGGCGTGCGCCTCGTAGGGTTCGCTCACGCCGCGCTGGTCGTCGAAACCTTGGCAGGAGAAGAAAAATTTGTCCACGTGATACGCTTCTACCATATTTTCCGCCGACATGCCGGTGATTGCCATCGAATCGCTGTCGAAGTTGCCGCCGATCAAAATGACGGAAATCTCTTTTTTCTTGATCAGCTCGTTGACAACGGCCAGCGAATAGGTCAACACCGTCAACGGCCTGTCCGGCAAATGCTTGACGAGCTGTAGACACGTCGTGCTGGCGTCCAGAGCGATAATTTCCCCTTCTTCGACAAGGGACGCGGCGTATTTGCCGATCGCTTCTTTTTGTTCCAAATGAATCGATTCCCTCTGCAATACCGGCGGTTCGAACCCTTTCTCCTTCGGTACGAGCACCGCACCGCCGTGCGTCCGCAAAATGACGCCATCCGCCTCCAGCCGGTCCAAGTCCCGCCGGATCGTTTCTTCCGTAACGCCAAATAACTTGCTCAAATCCGCCACTTTCGCATTCCCGTTTTGTTTGAGCAATTTTACAATCTCTTCTTTACGATTTATAGCCAAGGATGAACCTGCCTTTCCGCCCGAAACGTCCTGATCCTGGCGTCACCGGCACAAACATAAAATCTTCGTTTCATATAAAAAACCTGTGTTTAAAAAGAAATGGCTCTACCTCAATATACCAAAATTGTTCCATTTGTTCAATTTTATCTTCTTTTCTGAACTTCTTTCATTATCCCAAAGGTTTGCGCGCGGGTAACAACAAGATCTTTCCAGCAAAAAAGGCATTCCGCGCCCGTAACGGGGATACTTTCATGATCGGGATTTCGCAGATTTGTTCTTTTGTGTCGGCGTCAAGAAAAAAAGGAATTCCCCTTGTAGAATCCCTTCGCAATAAAGATTATAATGTTTGACTTACATCCTCTTTTTAGTTAGAAGCTGGGGCTGGGCCAGCACCTTCTGTTGGAGGTGTGTTTGGCATTTTTTCCTTTGCTTTCTCGATTTCTTCCTTCTTCAGAGGTGCACCAACCTTCGGGCTTTCAACAGTCAGGTTATATAACGGCTCGAACCTTTCCTCCACACAAGCGACACAGCACTCCACATGTGTCGTATGCTTAAGCCCTTCTTTGGACATTTAGCATCGCCGCCTCCACCTTCAACTCAATCCTCCGGCATTCTAAACTCTTGAAGAAGATTCAAGCTCCTCTGAATGCTGGCTCTGATAATCGATTAACAGTTGCTGCATCTTATCCACCGTGCCATCGGGATGAGGAACATGAATGGAAACGGTCAAATTAGAATCGTTCAAGTAATGAAACGAAACAAGATCAAAATTCAAGATCCCGAGATTCGGACAATGCAGCGTCTTAGGTGCATCAATAGCATCGAGCACCTCTTGGGAATCCCAAAATTCCCGAAACTCCCTGCTAGCTTGTGAAAGCGCCTCGAACTGCTCGGACCACCAAGGATCGTCGACGTGACAAGCATACCCGGCATGGAAATTAGCAACGATTCGCCGAGCATGCAGCTCCCATTGGTCTCCCTTCAGAAAGCGGAAACGGGGAGAAGTAAACGTCATCCATACCAAATTACGCTCCCTCTCCGACATCACCGTGAGATTCCCATTTAATGCGCAGTAAGCTTCATTCCAGGCAATGATGTTCATGCGCGCATCCATGACATTCGTAGGGGAAAGGTTCTGGCTATCCAAAAAACGTTGAAGCTCCGGCGTTACCTTAGAGGGTTGCTTCGTACCGATCAAGGGAAATTGTTTACGGGCAAGATGGTACAGATGCCTGCGTTCCGACTCATCTAACCGAAGCACCTTCGCTATTCGATCAAGGACCTCAGCGGATACGTTGATATGACGCCCTTGTTCCAAATAGGTATACCAATCCAATCCCACATCTGCCAGCAGAGCTACCTCGCTGCGGCGAAGTCCGGGTGTTCGTCTGCGTCCGGAATCCGGCACCCCTGCTTGCTCTGGGGTTATTCGTTCACGGCGTGAACGCAAAAAACGGGACAATTCCTCATAACGGTCCAATCTGTTTGCCATGTCCGCCATACCTCCTACCCATTCATGAACGTAGGACTCTTAATCCTACGATAACTAGATCTCTTCCTAGCCTCTTCGGGTCCATATAGACTAGTTTATGTCCTCCTTAGGAGGAATAGCAAGAATGGATAGACATGGGGGGATCCGCCCTACCTGTTCAACGCCATTCAGACCCTATGCATATGAGGTGATGAAAATGAAAGTAGCCGCCATAGTCGGAAGCATTCGCAAGGAATCATACAACCTGAAGTTAGCTCGTTATATTCAAAACCGTTATCAGCATCTTTTTCAGTTGGATGTGCTGAACATTCGGGACCTCCCCTTTTACGATCAGGATATCGAATCTGTTCCGCCGCAGCCGGTGATCGATTTTAAGGCAAAAGTCGCCGCTGCCGACGCGGTGTTGTGGATCACTCCGGAATATAATTCGACCATTCCCGGCGTCATGGCGAACGCGATTGACTGGTTATCCCGCGTGGATCGAGTCATGATCGGGAAGCCCTCATGGATCGTCGGATCTTCCATGGGATTATTGGGTTCGGTCAAAGCGCAGGGCCATCTGCGTGACATTCTGTTCGCATCCGGTATTTCCTCGCCGTTGTTGCCTGGAAATGAAGTGTACATTGGTCTTGTTCATGAGAAGTTTAACGAGAAGGGTGAGCTGGCTGATGATCCTATCATTCAGTACCTTGATCTTGTAACCGACAATTTCGTGAAATGGATGAAAGAGCTCTCCCAATTGAAGCAGCTCCAAAGTCAAAAATAACTAGAAACCTAGGAGGGAGTAAGATGTTTGAGCATATCGTGCTATTAAAATTCAAGCCCGATGTTTCTATTGAAGTAAAAGAAAGTGCAATAAAACGCGCATATGACTTTAAAGGGAATATTCCGGGGATTGTGGAACTTAGCGCCGGAATTAACGTTACGGAGGAAATAGAGCATATGCACGGGTTTACGTTGGGAATCAGAGTCACTTTCGAGGATCAACAGGCTTGCCGGGATTATATTCAGCACCCCCTGCATCAAGGATTATTGCAATCCATTGGCCCGTTTGTTGAAGGAATCGTCGTTATGGATTACCCGTTTGCTTAATGTTCCCCTTTAAAACAGATTAGAAAGGAGAGCTTGCTGAAATGGATAAAAAGCTTGCCGGCAAAGTTGCCTTGGTCACCGGAGCATCCAGAGGAATCGGCAGAACCATTGCCGAGTATTTAGCGAATCATGGCGCCAAGGTCGTTATCAACTTTGCGAATCGTGCAGATCAGGCGGCAGACGTTGTACAGAACATTCAAAGGAATGGCGGTGAAGCCGCAGCAATTCAGGCCGATATCAGCCGATTGAGCGAGTTGGAGAGACTCTATCAAGAAACCATGAAAACGTTCGGAAAGCTTGATATTGTGGTGAATAACGCGGGGATCATCATTACAAAACCTGTTGGCGATGTTACGGAAGCGGATTACGACCAGCTATTTGCGATTAATGTCAAAGGGACCTATTTCTCATGCCAGCTTGCTGCTAAGCATTTAAACGCGAATGGCCGCATTATCAACTTTTCCACTTCAGTGGCGGGTCAGATGTTCCCTGCATACAGTCTTTATGCGGGCTCCAAAGGAGCCGTTGAACAATTCACGCGGCAATTGGCCAAAGAGCTTGGAAATAAAAAAATTACGATTAATGCTGTAGCACCAGGCCCTATAAATACCGAGCTTTTCACGGTTGGCAAAACACCTGAACAAATCCAGGGACTAGCCAACATGAACGCCTTTGGACGTCTCGGAGAGACCGAGGACATTGCAGGTGTGATCCTCTTTCTTGCGAGCGAAGAATCGCAGTGGGTTACGGGACAAACCATCCGTGTTAATGGTGGATTCATTTAATCAATCCAATCTAAATACACTGTCTAGCAGATAATAAGAAAAGTACCACGGACCGCGGTCACTCCCTGACCCTGCATTATGTTGCCGCTCAGTTCCCCTGTCGGGAAACGAGCGGCTTTCTCTCGTCCTTGAAAGTACCTTTGGCCGGATCGATGGATTAACTAAAAGAGGAGTTTCAAAAAAGACTATTAGACAAGTTAAATCAGGTCAAGCGGCGTCTGGACGGAAGGTGAATGGCATGATCTGGTTCATAGCGGGGATGACTGTTGTTGACGTTTTAACACTTTTTTCAATGGTTGATGAGAACCCACGTAGAAGAAATGCTTGTTGCTTTTGAGGAATCGCTCTGACGGACAACATTGTTAAAAAGTTATCCTCTCTTTTATTAATATGACATAAGGTGACGTATTTGAGGTCTATAATAGGCGTTAGATTAACGAGAGGAGTAACAAATCATGAAACGAAGAATAATTTTAGATTTAGCGGTTACTTTAGATGGTTTTATTGAAGGGAAAAGTGGTGAAGTCGATTGGTGCATTATGGACTCTGAGATGGGGTTTAATAATTTTTTAAAACAAATTGATACAATTTTATATGGAAGAAAAAGCTATGAATTATGGGGACAATTTACTCCGGAAATTGAACATACGGATTCTGAAAAAGAGTTTTGGGAATTGGTTCATAATAAAGAGAAATATGTGTTTTCCAGGACGCAAAAGGGGACTGATAATAAAGCAATATTCATAAATGATAGTATTCTTGAGGAAGTAAATAAATTAAAGAATAAGCCTGGTAAAGACATCTGGCTATATGGTGGAGCAAGTCTTATTACAACTTTTATCAATTTAGGACTTGTTGATGAATTTAGATTATCTGTTCACCCTGTTGTTTTGGGAGAAGGGAAACCGCTTTTTGTGGATATAAAACAGAGGTTGAATTTAAAAATGGTTCATACAAGAACGTTCTCCTCAGGCGTTGTACAACTAATATATCATTTTGATGGGAACTAATAATATTGCACATTCCATTGATAAGATCGTTAGTTTCATATTAAAAGCGGCAAGTCTACGACTATATTTTCTGGTCTTCGACCGCCGTTTTTTCATTTCGCATCGTTAGCCTTCCGGGTGCCGAACAAACCTTATCTGTACTGAGAACATTCGTCTAATCATGACATCTGTCGTCGTGATTATTCCGTTATAAAAGCTAAGAAAATAGAAATCCGAGGTGAAGTCTATGGACGTCGAAGATATCATAATCAAAGGAGCACGCGAGAATAACCTGAAAAACGTGAATGTCCGTATACCGAAGCGAAAAATCACAATCTTCACCGGCGTCTCGGGCTCGGGCAAATCTTCATTGGTATTCGACACCGTAAGCGCAGAAGCTCAGAGGCAGCTTAATGAGACTTTTACCGCATTCATCCGCAATCGGCTGCCCCGGGTTCAACAACCGGATGCCGATCTCATCGAGAACTTGTCCACGGCGGTTGTTATCGACCAGAAACGACTCGGCGGAAACTCCCGTTCGACGGTCGGCACCATCACGGATATTTATGCCATGCTCCGGTTGCTTTTCTCCAGAATCGGCAAGCCTTTTGTCGGCTCTTCACATTGTTTCTCGTTTAACGACCCGGCCGGCATGTGCCCGGAATGCTCCGGAGTCGGACAGGTGGTGCAGTTTGATATGGACAAGCTGCTCGACAGGTCCAAGTCGCTGAATGAAGGCGCAATCCTGTTCCCCGTATTTAAAGTAGGAAGCTGGTACTTGAATACGTATACCCATTCCGGCTTGTTCGATAACGACAAGCGGCTTGCCGACTATACGCCGACAGAATGGGATACCCTCCTCCACGGTAAAGAAAGCAAGATCGTATACCGCACCAAAGGCGGAGATATCGAATCGGAATATGAAGGTCTGCTGCCCAAGCTCACCCGCCTGTATTTAAAGCGAGACAGCAGCGAGATGTCAGATGCCAAACGCGAAACTCTTGACCGCTTTTTAACCTATAGCGAGTGTAACCTTTGCATGGGAAGCCGGCTAAATCAAGCGGCCTTGGGCTGCCGGATTAACGGATACAACATTGCCCAATGCGCAGCGATGGAGATTAGCGAGCTAATACGTATGATTGAAAACATTCGGGATCCCGTTGCCGGTCCGATGATTGGCGGGATTCTGATCCGGTTAAACCATCTGGTCTCTATTGGGCTGGAGTATCTGAGTCTGGACCGCCCAACCGCAACCTTGTCGGGCGGGGAGTCGCAGCGCATTAAGATGGTCCGTCATTTGAGCAGCAGTCTTACCGACATGATCTACATTTTCGATGAACCGAGTGTCGGACTGCATCCGCGGGATGTCCATCGTCTGAACGGCATGCTGCGCCAGCTCCGGGACAAAGGGAATACCGTGCTCGTCGTCGAACACGACCGCGAAGTCATGGAGATCGCCGATTACATCATTGATGTTGGACCTCATGCGGGAACTCGAGGCGGAGAAATCGTCTACGAAGGCGACTTTACGGGCTTGCTGCGCGCGGATACCTTGACAGGACGATACTTGAAGCAAAGTCTGCCCTTGAAAACTTCAACCAGGGTGCCCAAGGGCTGGATGTCCGTAGCCGGCGCCAGCCTGCATAATCTGAAGGATGTGACAGTCGATATACCCGTCGGTGTGCTGACCGTGGTAACGGGAGTAGCCGGCTCAGGCAAAAGTACGTTGATTAATGGAGCATTCCTGCCATCGCATCCGGAAGCGATTGTCATTGATCAGACGGCCGTGGGCACGTCCATCCGCTCCACTCCGGCTACCTATACGGGGATAATGGACGAGATCCGCCGGCTATTCGCAGCCGCCAACAAGGTGAGCGCTTCCCTGTTCAGCTTCAATTCCAAGGGAGCCTGTTCAAACTGTCAGGGTCTTGGGATGATCTACACGGATTTGGCCTTTCTCGAGCCGGTAAGGACGACATGTGAAATTTGCTCGGGCAAGCGGTTTAGCGATGAAGTGCTACAGTATAAACTGAACGGTAAATCCATCAGCGACGTCCTCGCTATGACGGTACGGGAAGCTTCGGCGTTCTTCAGCGGGAAGAAACTGCTCCGTCAAATGCGGACGCTTGAGGATGTGGGGCTCGGATACATAACGCTGGGCCAGCCTCTGAGCACCTTGTCGGGCGGGGAATGCCAACGCATCAAACTGGCCGGGGAACTTCACAAGGAAGGCAGTCTCTATGTAATGGACGAGCCGACAACCGGACTGCATATGTCCGATATCTCCCGTCTGATGGACATTATGAATCGCTTGGTCGACGGGGGCAACACGGTGGTGGTCATCGAACACAACCTGGATGTGATCAAGAGCGCAGACTGGATCATTGACATGGGCCCCGAGGGCGGCCAACGGGGCGGCCGAATTGTATTCGAAGGCACTCCTGTCCAGCTTGCTGCTGCCGAGCATTCGATAACGGGGGCGTATTTGCGCAAGGCGGAAACCGGAGCCGATTGAGCTCCTTCGATAGTTAGATAACGACGGCAGCGGCCAAATCCGCTGTCCATTGAAGTATCGGGGACGTTAATTCAATGATTGTTCAATCTAGGCTAGAACAACAAATAGCGGGCTAGAACAAGAAACAAACGGCTGCCTAACTGAAGGCAGTCGTTTCTTTCTTGAGGTGGAAAGATCCACGAATGAATGTTCCATTATCGACAAATGGGGCAAGTTCTTATCGTTTATAGGGTCAAGTTCTTGTCGTCCGACAATAATCCCTCTATAAATAATATTTCCACGCAAGATCAAAATACTTTTCCTGCGTGGAAGTCCACTTCTGCGCTATTCTTGTTCTTCCCAGCTATCCTTAACTGCTTGGATATTTCTCTTTATTCGGTTTGCCCTACTTAGATAGATCGACCAATAATCCCCTACCACCCTATAATCATAGCTTTCAACTAAATAGCTCATAGGCCATGATGTATTAAAAGAATCAATACATTAAAATCGAAGACAAATCAA
Organism: Paenibacillus sp. alder61; assembly: GCF_020179875.1. Classification (NCBI taxonomy): domain Bacteria; kingdom Bacillati; phylum Bacillota; class Bacilli; order Caryophanales; family Paenibacillaceae; genus Paenibacillus; species Paenibacillus sp. alder61. The sequence goes on along the minus strand of NZ_JAIUDG010000005.1, from coordinate 146,780 downwards.
TTTTAAAAACGAAGAAACGGCTAAATGGTTATTTCAATGATGAACTAGTTAAGTTCAAGATTGAAGTTGAAGCCGGAGAATACATCGCGCCAGAGAAGATGCGCTTCTCGGCCTTTGTCCAAGAATGGGAAAAGAAATATGCAATAAAACATCTTGAAGTCACCACTCTAAACACGTATAAGCGTTGTTTAAAAAAGCGGATTCTTCCTGTGTTCGGTCATCACAGGCTTGATCAGATCAAGCCTATTCATATCCTGAACTACTTGGATTCATTTGAACAGGATGGAAGTCGGTTAGATGGAAAACAGAGGAAGTTGTCGTCTGGCAGTGTGTTTATGATGTATCGGATTTTGAAGAATATCTTTAGTCGCGCTGTTGGAGAATTATTAAGAGCAATCCCGTAGCCGATTGTCGCGCGGCCTTGCGTTAAGTATAAAGAAACTAAGGTTTATAGCGAAGAGGAAGTTCGCCAGTTGTTTGAGGTTCTTCAAAATGAGCCATACCATTGGAGAATGATGATTACACTGGCGCTAACCACGGGGCTGCACCGAGGCAAATTGCTAGGATTAGAGTGGAAACACATTGATTTAAAAACCGGAGTCATTGATATTAGGCAGAGCATAACAGCATACAAAGATGGAGAACCCATCATTAAAGAACCTAAGACAAGGCACAGCCTTCGAAAAGTAGCCCTTCCGTCATCTGTTACTGACGAATTGAACGATTATTATCTACATTGCCGCAAAGAACGAATGAAGCTTAAAACTGTTTGGAAACGAGATGATCACTTCTTTTTATTCTTCAATGAAGAAGGTAAGCCGTTCTATCCAGAAACGCCCTACCTTCATTTCAGAAATCTATTATTGAAACATAAACTACCCTACATCACTTTCCACAGTCTTCGGCATACATCGGCAACCCTGTTGTTGAATCAGGGTGTCCATGCTAAAGTCATTTCCGAACGGTTAGGACATGCTAATATCGGTACGACCATGAATATATGGACATTTATTAAGATCAGCCGACCACGAAGCAGCAAACAAGTTTGACTTCATTTTGCCGACCACGAAGGCAAAATAACCTCCAACATTAATTCGTCACCATTTCGTCCCCAATAAAAACTTCACTCAAAACCCTTATAAATCAAGGAACAAACAGCTTCCACATGCACCGTATGCGGAAACATATCCACCGGCTGCACCTCGACCGTCCGGTACCCGCCGTCTTCCAGCACGCGCAAATCCCGGGCCAAAGTCGACGGATTGCAGCTCACGTACACCACGCGCTCCGGCTTCATCTGCAGGATCGTCTCCAAGAGACGAGGATCGCAGCCTTTGCGGGGCGGATCGACGACTATGACGTCGGCTTCAACGCCCTGCGCCTTCCAGCGCGGAATTACGTCCTCCGAGGCGCCGACCTCAAACTTCACGTTGGTCATCCCGTTCAGCTGCGCATTGCTGCACGCGTCCTCGATCGCTTCTTTGACGATTTCGACCCCGTACACCCGGTCGGCGTGCTGCGCCAAGAACAGCGAGATCGTACCAATGCCGCAGTAGGCGTCGATGACGGTCTCCTTGCCGGTCAACCCGGCGTACTCCACCGTCTTGTTATACAGCACTTCCGTTTGCACCGGATTCACCTGGTAAAAAGATCGCGCCGAGATCGCAAACTGCACCTCGCCGATATAATCATAAATCACGTCGCGCCCCCACAGGACGCGCGTTTCGTCCCCGAAGATGACGTTGGTCTGCTTCGGGTTCACGTTTTGGCAGATGCTGACCACCTGCGGGATTTGCTCCCGAATGAGGCCGATCCAGGCATCGGCATGCGGGATGTCCCGCCCGTTGGTGACGAGAACCAGCATCATCTCGCCCGTGCGGAACGCCTTCTTCACGACGACATGGCGCAGCAAGCCGCGCCCGGTCTCCTCGTTGTAGGCGGTGACGCCAAGCTGGCGGCCGATCGCTTTGACGCGGGAAACGACATCGTCGTTATGTTCGTGCTGAATCAGGCACGTTTCCATGTCGACGATGCGGTGACTGCCTCGCGCGTAAAAGCCGCCGACCAGGCCGCCGTCGGTGACGCCGATCGGCACCTGCGCCTTGTTGCGGTAGCGCCAAGGCTCGGCCATGCCGAGCGTCGGCAGCACCGTGACGCCCGGGCCGCCGGCGTCCCCGGCCACTGGCGCCGCCCCCGCCTCCGCGCCCGCGCCAGTCGTTGCACCGGCGCCGTCCGCACCGCCGCCGCGGGTCTCGCCCGCCACGCGCAGCTTGCCGATGCGCTCCAGCGCATCGACCACGTGCTGCCGCTTCCAGGCGAGCTGCCCGGCGTAGCTCCAGTGCTGCAGCTGGCAGCCGCCGCACTGGTCGTAGATCGGGCAGGGCGCAGCCACGCGGTCCGGGCTCGGCGTCAGCACGTCCAGCAGCTTGGCGTAGCCGTACTGCTTTTTGGTCTTGAGCACCTTGACCCGGACCTGCTCACCGGGCAGCGCTCCCTGCACAAAAAGCGTATACCCCTCCGCGCGGCCCACACCCTCCCCGTCATGGTTCATGCCGATGATGTCGATGACGGTCTCGTCGTTTTTGGCCACAGGAAGCCCGGCGATCGCCGCAGCAGCCGCCCCCGCGTTCCCGGCACTGCGCCCCCGGCCGCCCCGCTTGGCCCCGGTTTCCCGGCCTTGGCTCAACCCCGGCCCTGGACCATTTACACCGCCAGCGCCCTTTACCTTGGCCCCGCTCTCCCTGGCTTCGCTGCGCTTCCCTTGCCCATTTTGCGTCCCACGCTGCCTCTGCTGTTTCTTCATGCTCCATGCCTCATTTCCGCTTCTATTCCTGCATTCGCGAGCCGCCTCGCTTCGCGCGATTTACCTCGTCTAATCACCTGACACACTTACCGCAAACGGATCATGGCCGTTTCAGCTGCACGGATCACGCAGGGCCATCCTCCCGCCCGCAATCACGTCATCCCTGCATCCAACCGCTTCCATCCGCACAAAACCCCCGCCGCCAGGCAGGGGATTCTCCAACACTCGTCATGTTCTGTTCAAAATAACAGGATTTTATACCGCTAAATTCCCGCTTTATCGCCTCTTCCACACAATTAACTGGAAAAACTACCTCTATTTTTGGGGAAAATAGTACTTTTGCGCGTTTTGGCCTCAATTAGCGGTAAGTGCTCCATTTAATTCGCTCCCCTGCCCCGGAACTCGAAAATTAACTGGAGAAATTCCAGTTAATCGCCCCGGGGGGCTGGGCTTACAAGGTGGCCCGAGGTTGCCAGCGGCCGACCCGGAGGTTCGGCCCCTGATGCCCCCGCTTCGGGCCCGGCTTGTCAGCGGTCCGAGGCCCCGGTCCACCGCTCAGGCCGCGGCATCGCCGCCTAGGCCCCAGCCTGTCCCGAGCTCCCGGCTCTGGCCGCATAGGCCTCTCAGCCCATCCCGCGCTCCCAGGCCCAGCCCGTGTCCCGCCCCGGGCCCACGGCCCCTCGGCCACACATCTCCCGCAGCCTACGCAAAAATCCGCAAGTGCTGCGGCAGGATCTCGAACACGCCGGGCAGTTCGCCGCCGAGCTCGCCGTCCAGGTTGAGCAGCACGTTGCCCGGCGAGGTCACTTCCATCCGCCTCGTCTTGAAATAGACGACGTGCGGGTCGTTGAAGTGATCGCCGCGCAGCGCCATCGTGACCAGGCGGATGAACTCCGCCAGGTTGCATTTGCGCACGGCGATGACGTCGAGCATGCCGTCGTCGATCTCCGCGCCGGGGGCGAGCTTCTCGAAGCCGCCGACCGAATTGCTGTTCGCGATCAGGAACAGCATGAATTCGCCCTCCATCACCTCATGCCCCTCGGCGTTGATGATGAGTTGGGTCGGCGACAGGCTGGCCATCTTCTCGATGCCCTTCATATAATAAGCCAGCTGGCCGATCAGCGTCTTCAGCTTGCTGGGCACTTCATACGTCAACTCGGTCAGGGAGCCCCCGCCCGCGATGTTGATGAAGTGCCGCCCGTTCACCTTGCCGATGTCGATCGGCCGGGTTTTATTCTCGATCACCACATCGCAGTATTCTTCCCAGCGCTTGGGGATCTTCATCGCCCGGGCGAAATCGTTCGTCGTGCCGAGCGGAAAAATACCGAGCGGCGGCAAAAATTCCTTCCCCGCCTGCCCGGCCATGCCGTTGACGACCTCGTTGAGGGTCCCGTCCCCGCCGGCCGCGATGATAATGTCGTATCCGCGGGCGCAGGCCTCAGCGGCTTCGCGCGCGGCATCCCCTTCTCCCGTCGTCGCGTGACAGGAGGTTTCGATTCCGGCCAGATCCAGCCGGTCCAGCACATCGGGAAGCAGACGCCTCATTTCTTCACGCCCGGATGTCGGATTATATATTAACCTAGCTCTTTTCATGCCATGAACTCCACCTATTTGTCGTCTTGTATTGCACCTTCCGGCCAGCCATGCCACTTTCGGCTCCTATGATTGAAGTATACCCCATCTGAAGCCAAATGAAAGAAGGCTCCTACCCAAAGGAGAGCCTTTTCCCAGGAAATAGGGATCGGTCGGCAAAAAAGCCATGCCGCAGGCTATCTCTCCAATGATCCCATTATATTCAATATCTGCCCTAACATCCAGCGGGATAATAAGGGATGGGGCAGAAGGGCATCCCCCAAGTAGCGGAAAGTCAGTCCGGCGAGCCGTGACGGAATCGCCGTCTTCGTAAAATAGCCCGCGCTCAGGAACAGCGGAGCCACAAGGACCGTGAAGCCGCGTTCCTCGCTCCAGTAGCCGACCTTCCGGCGGACGCTGTCCGGATTCAGGAGCGCGTAGTCCGCATGGGCCAACCCGCTAACCTCGCCGGTGTGAAGCGCCAGCGACGAAATCCCTTGCTCCCAGCGCTGCCGGAAGCCGTCGTGGATGCTGCCGTGGCCGACCAAAAGCAGGACCTCCCGTGCGGGGTCCGTAGACAGCGGCTTGACCTTTTCCCAGACCAGTTCGGCAATGACCGGATCGTCGTCGATCGGATCGCCAAAAAACACGCGTGCGGAGCAGCGGAGACGTTCCATGTCGGTCTCCTTCTCCGGCGTGTTCTTCATACCTAAGGCATAAGCTATTTCATCGATATGCGTGCTTCCGGACGATACGAACAGCGGAAGGACGATTAAATCCGTGACTCCTTGCGCCTCCAGCCGGTCGATGCCATTCTGGATCAGCCGTCCTTCCACCGTTTCGAGAAAAGAGGCCTCGATCGGCAGTCCGTCCGGCAGCCCGGCCGCCGCGACTGCGACGGCCTCATCGACCAATTCAACCCAACGCGGGTCGGGAGAACCATGGCTGATGACCAGCACACCGGCCTGACATGGCTTGTCCCCCATCTCAGCGCCCCAAACGATCCAGCGTCATCTTGTAGCCGTCGTTTCCGTAGTTCAGGCAGCGCTTGACCCGGGAAATCGTAGCGGTGCTGGCGCCGGTCTCCGCTTCGATCTGGTTGTACGTATTTCCCTTGCCGAGCATTCTTGCCACTTCAAGACGCTGGGATAAAGATTGTATTTCGTTGACCGTGCATAAATCGTCAAAAAAGATATAACATTCCTCGATGTTCTTCAATGTAAGAATCGCTTCAAATAATTGATCAATCGTTTTATCGTTCAATTTCTTGAGCTGCACTAGATAATCATCCCCTACCGTTACTTAACCACAATCCCATTGTACCCGAGCGGAGTATCCCTTTTCAAGCATTAACGGTTTCACGCATCACAGAAAGAACGCCCAAATCCGGCGTCGTCTTGTTCCCCCGGGACATTCGTCTATACGCATTTGCCCCGGGGAACATACAGTGTACTATACAAACGCCTAAATCAGTGGAATTCACGGGCAAAAAACAATTCCATTTTCTCAAAAAGGAAAGTGATATCATGCCACATTATCAACCTCCCCGTCGGAGTGCGACGCCGCCAACCTATTCCCCTTATACCTCGTTTTATCCGGGAATCAATCCTTATGAAGAAGCCGAGCTGCCGGTCAAAGCCGAGTCCTCTGCGCTGGTGCCCTTGTCTTCCGGATCGGCCAGCCCGGTCCAAACGCTGCCCGCGGCGGCCGAATCGGCCTCCAAATCGTCCGGAGGCTTCTCCATACCCAATTTGGGCGATCTCAAAGGGATCATCGAAAAACTGGGCGGCATCGAGGGCATCGTCGCCACGATGGGCAAAGTTCAGAAGGTCATGCAGACGGTGCAGCAGTTCGCTCCCATGGCCAAATTGTTTACCGGCCTCCTGCCGGGGCTTAAGGGCTCCAAGGGCGGAGGGGGCGGGCTTGATGAATACAAGCCGACCCGCCGAAAGAGCCGCAGCAAGAAAAGCCGTAAAAGAGCGCCAAGCTCCCGCGGCCGTAAAAAAACCGGAAAACGCCGCCGCTAACCGCAGGCGGCGCTTTCCTTTTATTTGAACCAGCCGCGTTTGCGGAAGGCGAGAATCATCCAGACGGCCAGCATCACCATCAGGCCCAAAACGGCAAAGTAGCCGTAACGCCATTGCAGTTCGGGCATGTAAGCGAAGTTCATGCCATAGATGCCGACGATGAGCGTTAGCGGCATAAACACGGTGGTGATCACGGTCAGCGTCTTCATAATGCCGTTCATCCGGTTCGAATTCAGAGAGATGTAGGAATCCCTCAAATCTGCGGTCATTTCCCGGTCGGTTTCGATCATATCCGACAGCTTCAACAGGTGATCGTAAATATCGGCGAAATAAGCGCTCGGTTCCCGTTCTCCCTGGATATGCTCGGAGTTCAAAATCCGGTACATCAGGTCCCGCATCGGCACGATCGTCCTCCTCAGCTTGAGCAGCCGGCCTCGTAAGTCGAACACTTGATTCATCAGCAACTCTACGGATTCGCTGCTCCCCCGGTTCTCCAATTCATCCAGCTCGTCCTCCACGGCGTACACGCAGGGAAAATACTGGTCCACCAGCGCATCGATGATCATGTAGGCGGCCGCGTAAATCCCGCGGTCCCATTTTTTTCGATGCGCCAGCCGGCTGTCCATCTTCTCCCACACTTCATCGATCTCTTTAATAACGCGCTGGTGGAACGACACGAGACAGTTGCCGCCGAGGAACAAGTTCACTTCCACCGTCCCGAGCGTATCGGGATCGAGCGCGTGCAGCACAAGAAATTGCATGTCCTCATAATGATCCATTTTCGGGCGCTGCAGCACATGAAGGCAGTCCTCGATCGCCAGGGGATGAAAGTGAAAGAACGTATCCAGCTTTTCCGACTCCTCCGGAGACGGCGCGTTAAAATCCACCCAACTCCATACATAATTCAGGCTTTGGGTGTCCTCCAGCGACAGCCCTCTCTCCACCCGATGATCCCGTGTAATGCCCATTACTCGTATCAAATCGCTCCCCCCTCCCTCATCCGCTTGAATACAGAGAAAAGCCAACCTGGACAGATTGGCTTTTCTTGATCTTTTTTATAGAACAAGCCGTTAAAACAGCAGCTTATAAATCAATCCGGAAAGCACGGCCACGATCGGAATCGTAATGAACCAGGCGATGACGATTCGTCCCGCCAGCGACCAGCGGACCGCGGAGAAGCGCTTGGCCGAGCCGACGCCCAGGATTGCCGAGGTAATAGCGTGCGTGGTGCTGACCGGCAGATGAAGCATCGTCGCGCTAAAGATAACCGAAGCGCCCGTGATGTCCGCGGCGAATCCGTTGATCGGCTCGATTTTGAAAATCTTCGTGCCCATGGTCTTGATGATCTTCCAGCCGCCGATGGAGGTTCCCAGCGCCATGGCCGTGGCCGCCGAAAGCTTGACCCACAGCGGAACCTCCATATGGTTCTGGTATTCGGCGGTAACGAGCGCGAAAGTGATAATCCCCATCGCCTTTTGGGCGTCATTCGTCCCGTGGGTGAAGCTTTGAATCGCCGCCGTCACGATTTGCATTGTCCGAAAGCCTTTATTGACCGTATGCGGACTGCGTTTCGCAAAAATCCATTTCAAAAGCATCATAATGATGTAGCCGACAACAAACGCGATTACCGGCGATAGCAGCAGGCCTTCAATAATGGTCCGGAAACCGCTCCAATTCAGCTTCTCCGAGCCGGCTCCCACAAACACCGCTCCGGCAAGGGCGCCGATCAAAGCATGTGAGGATGAAGACGGAATCCCGAACCACCAGGTGATGAGGTTCCAGATAATCGCCGCCAGCAGCGTAGCGATCAGCACCTCCAACCCGTTATCCAGCTTGGCGGGATCCGCCACGCTACCGCCGATTGTCTTGGCTACCCCGGTGAACATAATCGCTCCCAAGAAGTTCATGACGGCCGCCAGCATAATCGCCGTCCGCGGCTTCAGCGCCCGGGTGGAGACAGAGGTCGCAATCGCATTTGCCGTATCGTGAAAGCCGTTTATGAAGTCAAACGCCAGCGCCAGTATGATAACGATGACAATAATAAGTAGACTCGTATCCATATCTTATTTGCACAGACCTTGGTTTCTCTATGTAAATCCGCGCAATTCCAACCTCCCGAAAATCGATTGTAAAACCAAAGCTTCTTATGAATTGCGCATAATGATGGATTCCAGCATATTCGCCACATGCTCGCAGGCATCCGTGGTCGTTTCCAGGCGTTCGTAGATCTCTTTTTTCTTGATTAATTCGATCGGATCCGAGACTTTCGCAAACAGTTCTTTGATACAGATCCGCAGCAATTCGTCGCCCTGGTTCTCCAGATCGTTCAAACGGATCGTATGCTCGCGGATGGCCAGCAGCTTCTTCTGCGACAGCAGATGAATCGCCTTTTGAATCTCATAAGCCGAATTGCGGAGCATTTCCGCAAATTGAATAATATACTCGTCAGGCTGGCTCAAATGGTACATAAAGAACCGGGATGTCGTCGCCTCCAGACCGTCAATCACGTCGTCCAGCTTCGTCGTCAGGTTCATGATATCGTCGCGTTCAATGGGGGTAATAAACGTCTTGTTCAGTTCGACAATAATCGTATGTGTGTAGCCGTCGCATTTGGATTCGAATTCTTTCATTTGCTTGGCAAATTGCTCAACATCCTTAAAGTCCGACACCTGTTGAGCGAAATAATCCGCCGAGTGCACGATCGTATCGGCCATGTTCTCCAAAGTTTGGAAAAAGATATCCTTTTTCTTCACTCGCATTTGGGTTCCCCTTTTCTCTTTTGTGTAATTTTTACACTCCTGAAACAATCCCTTAACACACTTGAATATATTATCACAACTGATACGGCTATAGTAAATTTTGTCGCAAACATTTCATCTTCATTCGCTTATATTTACCCAACAATCCCCATTCTTATCCTTCCTGTTCCAAAATCAGCCATAACCTGCAAAATTCCGGATATCACGCACCCTACTCCACCTTAAGATGACTGTCGAAATCCGGCTGATTCGGCACCACATTGAAATAGGTCGTCCCCGGCGCAAACGGAACCTCCTGATTGTCCTTCACGAATCGGATGACATCGTCCGGCCGGTGAATCCACTGCCCCCGAATCATTTTCCCGCGCTGAAACAGCACGGCCTGTCCTCCCAGCTCCAAATCGACGGACAACCGTCCCACGTCATCCAGCACTTTGTGATCCGCGCCGAGAACGACTACGTTCGCTGCGGTCAGGATTTCTCCCGTTTCCCGGTCGTTATGCGGGCTTCCGTTGACGTAACGCTGATATAGCTGGGTCGCCGCATCGTATTTATATGTAACTTTATAATTATCCAGTTGGAACTTGATCTCGACCGAGTTTGCGGAATCGCCCGCGACAAGGTCGCCCTCTTTCAGGAAGCTGTATGTCGGAACGGAGGTGTCTTCGGTCTTGTACTTGCGCTTAGCCGCCCCTTCCAGAAGCTTCTCCACGTTGGAGTACAGATTGTGCGGAGCCTTTCGCGACTTGTCCCGCCAGAAATAAGCACCCGCATTCGTAATCTCGTCGAGATCTTCCTTCTTCTGCCGCTGCAAAATCGCGTAAGCGTCATTGCTCGCGCCGGCGTGGACCAGCACCCCGTGGTAGCTCTCGCCCAGCTCGATCATATACGGGCGGATGCTGCGGATCGGCCCGATTTTGGCTTCATCCGCCCGGCTGTGGAAGATCGAGACGAGCCGGGTGACGCCGCCTTCGGCCAGCACTTCATATACGATATCGGCGCCGCCGAGCCCCGATTGCGGCCTGGCCGCGGGCGCATTATTGACCATGACCGCCAGCGGACGCCGGGTTAACGGCTCGTTGAGCGGCATCCCCGTCAACGGCGCCGTGTAGGCGGCCGCAGGCCGTTCCTCGGAAACGGGAGGCTCTTCTTCCACCGTAACCGTTTCAACCGCGGGTTCTTCCGCGGCGGGGGGATTTTTGGCGGTTCCGCAGGCGGGCAGGGCGATCAGACAAATCGACAACAGCAGGAGAACAAAACTGTTCCTTATCAGGTTTAAATTCATGATTCCTCCGTCAAAATATGTAATAAGTTCTATTATACGTCGAACAAAGTCGGAGCGAAAAGAATTTTAACCACTTCTGCCGTATTTGGTTATTGTTAAAATTTTTAATATCGGGTTTAATTAGGGGAAAAGGAGGGGACTTTATGGTTGTGAATTGGTTAAGAAACAGTCCGGTAGCTGCTTGGCTTTTGACTCTGGTCCGGATTTATGTCGGATATCAATGGTTGACTTCAGGGTGGGGAAAAATAACGGGCGGATTTGATGCCGGTGGATTTTTGCGCGCGGCCATCGAAAAAAGCGGCGGCGAGCATCCCGCCGTTCAAGGCTGGTGGGCTTCCTTCCTGGAAAGCTTTGCGCTTCCGGGGGTAGGGTTGTTTAACGTCCTCGTTCCTTGGGGCGAAGTACTGGTAGGTTTGGGCCTCGTCTTGGGGTTATTGACATGGGAAGCGGCCTTATTCGGGATGGTCATGAATTTCGCTTTCCTGTTCTCGGGCACGGTAAGCACCAACCCGCAGCTGGTGTTGCTGCAGATCTTTATCGTCGTCGCCGGATACAACGCGGGAAGAATCGGCCTCGACCACTACGTCACACCGTTTCTGCGCCGCCGTTTGGGCCGGAATCGGGATTTCGGCCACCTTTCGGGAGCCAGGTAATTCCGGCCGGCCCCCGAATTTCGCGGCAATCGGTCAGCGGTCCGGCCGGTTGCCGAACATCCAGCAGTTCAGGCTGAGGCTGCCGTATTGGTAGTCCTGGAACAGCTTGACGGCCTGGCGGTCGGAATCGGCAGCCCCCATCGCGTACAGTAAAGGAGCGAAGTGTTCCGTCGCGTAAGTAGGCACGGCTTCCCGGGCATGGGGGGCCTTTTTGTCGTACTCGAACAGGCTGCGGAGATTCCATGAGACCAGCTGTTCTCCGATCCAATCGTCAAATAGAACCGCCCACGCCGCGGGATCCGTTCCTTCGCCGGTGATTCGCCGCAAATTGTGCACCAGCCCTCCGCTTCCGATGATCAGCACATTGTCGCTGCGGAGCTCCCCCAGCATTTTACCGATCGCATATTGCTCCGCGGGAGAACGCTTCGCGTCTACGGAAAGCTCGACAACCGGGATATCCCCTTCCGGGAACATCGCCCTCAGCACGACCCAGGCCCCATGGTCCAGCCCCCGCCCCTCTACGGTCCGGGAGGGCAGGTTCCCCGCTTTAAACCTGGATATGATCTCATCGGCAAGCAGAGGATCGCCCGCCGCGGGGTAACGGATCCGGTACATCTCCTCCGGAAACCCGTAGTAATCATGCATCGTCTGATGACGATCGTCCGCGCTTACGAGTTGGACCGGCGATTCCCAATGCGCCGAGAAAATCACCGCGGCCCGCGGCCGATCCAGCGTCTCCTGCCCCAGCCGTCTGAGAAACTTCGTATAATCATTCTCCTCGATCGCCAGGGTCGGCGACCCGTGGGCTACAAACAATGCAGGCTGAACCATCTCTCTACCTCCCGTAACAAAGCCTTTCGCTTTAATTTCATTTTATCCCGAAAGGAAGTTATTTACCACTTTTACGGAAAAAGGAGATGGGTTCAGCCTGTATTTGCAGCCATCCTAGTTTTTATCTTCAGATCATCCAGTGCTTCCAATCGTTCTGCTCGGCTTCCCGTCCGCTCAGCCAATCGCGGGTCTTGCGGATCAAGGGCTCCCGGGTCTCGCCGGAAGAGTACGTATGATCCGCCTGAAAAATAATTTCCTTATCGCAGCGTCCTTCCGTACGCATCCAAAACACTTTCTGATACAAAAACGCGTAATCGGCAGGGATGACATCGTCGCTCGTCCCATGGACGACCAACACATCGCCGGTGAACTTCATCGCTTCCTGCAGCGGCTGGTACGCGCCCAGAGAATTGAAGAACGCCGGGGTCAGCGCGTAGCCCAGATAATCCGCCGAGCCATGCTCGATTGCCCGATCATACACTTTGCGCCCGGTGATGTTGACGATATCGTTGAAGGGATAACCGACGGCAGACCAAAGGATCAGATTCTTGACCCGCCGGTCCCGAACCGCCGTAAGCAGCGCGATCATGCCCCCCAGGCTGTGTCCGATTAAGGATACGCGGGTCGGGTCGATATCCCCCAGCCCAAACGCGTAATCCAATACGGCCCGCGTCTGGGCGATCAGGGAATCAACGCCTTCGCTTCCGTACTCCCCGCTGCTCTCGCCGCATCCGACATGATCGAAACGGACGACCAGAAATCCCGCTTCCGCCAAGGAACGGGCCGTCTTGACGAAGAGGCGGTCAACGCCGATCCGGCTGCCGACAAAGCCATGACAGATAACCACAAGCGGAACGCGTTCTTTGCAGCGGCTGCCCTGTACCTTCGCCTCCGCGTAGTGCACGCTTGCCGCAATCCGTTCTTCTCCATACGGTATGCTGATTTGCCGTTCCATTGCGATTCCCCCTGCCGATGAATTCAAATTAAATTATTCCGATAAGTTTAATATGAATAATAAACTTATCTTAGCATCGGGGAAAACCGGTGTCAATCGCTTTTTGCTACTGGTAATAAGACTGCAGGAAAAAGTCGCGGGTCTCATCCTTCCCTTCCCACCGGTCGGAAAAGTCGTCTCCCTTGCCCTCCTGCCCGGCCGTTTGCGCATCCACGACCAAATCCAGACTTTCATCCTCACTTACGACTTCTTCCAAGCTGCCTCTGGATTGGCTGTTTAATAAGTAACGGCGCGTCAGCTCCGATTCAAACTTGTCCATCCTTCCTGCCTCCTTTACCTTTTTGCTGTAGTTTCGGCGTAGGGAGCGTTTTTTTATTCCCGCTTCACCAAAACGTCAAACCTAGCGATCTCTTCTGTTGATTCTCCAGTCTCATCAGTCAGGTCACATCGGAAGGCCCTTGCATCCATGACAAAATTTGCGCTATACTTTTGCCGTACAAGACTGGGGAAAACCGGAAATTTAAATGCATAATGGGAGAAATTAGAGAAATGGACAGCATGGGAGGAGAGGAAGCCCTTGTATATTCATGAAATGATTCATGAAACGAAGACGCTGAGACAACAAATGACTCCGGAAAATGAAGCCTACTTCGGGGAAATGGTGAAGTACATCCGATCCGGCGGAAGTTCCTTGACCGAGGCCAAAGGGGAAGAGGTACTGCTTGGATTAGCAAGGGAAATCGTCAAAAACCAGTCTAAAGGCATTTCCGCGGAACAACTCTATGGCCCAGATGCAAAAGCATACTGCGAACAGGTCGTGGATGACGTCAACATGCGCAAGCCTCGCAGTACGAAAGAAAAAATTATGTATTACACGATGATTCCCTGGGTGGCACTGACTTGGGTATTCTTCATTTACATGATTACAGGCTTCTTCAGCAAATGGTTTGGCGGGGAGCTGGAGTATACCCTCATCAGCAGCGCGTCGCTGCTGTTGATCGCGGGGCTTTCGATCGTCCTGGTCGAATTGGTCATCCGTTTTCTTGGCCCGGGTTCCCGTAAAAACAAAGAGGAAGCGTCCCAGACGCCTCCCCGCAAGTTTGATATCAAGACACTCGGCACTTATCTTGCCATCGCGGTGGGGATCATCACCGTCGGCGTATTCTTGGGCCGCATCATGCCCTCGTTTACCGTATCGCCTTGGGATAGTCTGATCATCTTCGTCGTCGGCATTCTCGGACAGAAATTCATTTTCGGTCGCAGGCCGAAAGCATAACTAAATAAGGGCCGGAACGTCATGGAAATACTGACGCTCCCGGCCCTTTTACTTATGCCTTTTTAAACGCCCCGCTTCATTTCCCCGCCGGTTTGAGCGGGGTGGGGGCCTTCACTTTATCGATGACGATAATTCCGTCGTACTGCTCCTTCGGTATGAACCGCATGACATTCGGCAGAACCTGATACGTGGTCAGCCCGTCCTCGGAAGCGTAGATCGGCCGGAACATCCAGGCATTTTGCGCATTCTGCACTTTATGCTTGCTCAAATCGATAAAGGAATTCGCGTAACCGCTCTGCATAATCAAGTGCTCGAGACTTCCTTTTGTTGCCGGCTTGATCGTAAACGGCTTACCCGAATCGAGTGTCACCGAAGAACCACGGTTCATATACAGCCCGATCACATACATTTTATCTTTCAATTTGCGGTGCATCAGCTCGCCCATGCTTGTAAAGCTGTATATCCATTTTCCGCTTTCGTCCTTAACCCGCATTTTCGAAGTGTTTTTGGCCAAATGGTCATTATGGGCCCACAAAATCACCTTTTTTCCCGGGTACAGCGTCTTCATCACCCATTCCAGATTCTCCGTCATCAACCGGTCGCGGGAGGAATAGCCATCCTTGACGTCCTTCAACCCGCTCTCGAGAAAGGCGACATGATCTTTCAAGGCCTTGAGAATAATTTCATCGATATGGGGTTGATTAGGAACAACCGCTTTGATCTCGGCACGATGCTCCTCCACATATTTGATGGTTTCCTGATATTGCGGCACATATTTGTCGATCACGGCCCTTATTTCTTTTCTATAAACCGGATCCTTACTGAACATCGGGTATTTGTTAACCACCCCATACCAGTCAGCAATCGCCTGGAACTCCATTTGTGCGAAAGCTTTCCCTTTATCAAGATCCAGTTTGCCGATCACTCCGCCAATAAACTGGGTCAGATAATAGCTCGTAAATTGATTGTCATACCCCGCCAGATACAGGGGATCGTCGCCCTTTCCCTGCTCCTTGATATAATTGAACAGCTCCAGGGTTTCGCTGGAATGCCAGGCCCCATGGATCGAACCCCCCATCATCTCCTCCGGAGTAAGGTAATCCCGGGTTTCAAACACGGCGGCCGCATCCCCCATTCCCGATTCAAAAGCGATCACATCAAAGCCCATCTCTTCGTGTAAAAATTTAATCAGCCTTGTTTTTACACTGCTGTACTCGGCCACACGGTGATAATTTTCCCCGAGGCTGACAACGGTTTTGTCCTTCAGCAGCGGCTTTAAAAAGGCGAGATCGCTATAATCCTCGGACTCCAGCGAGTTCAGCTTATGCGCGTTTTGCTGCAGCCATTGCTTCTGGCTCCCGGAGGCAGCCGCCGAGGCGCTTGTGGGTACCAGAAGCAGCGAGCAAGCCACAATCGCGGAAAAAATAGCGGTGGCCGTCTTTTTCAAACTCATTTTCATAATTTACATCTCCCGTGGTTTTTTAAATTTCCATTTTCTTGCGCAGCAAATAAGTCATGGCGTAGAACATTACTCCCGCAAAAGCGGCTTCGTACAGGAAAGGAGCAAAGCTCAGAAATTCAATGCCGCCCGTAGCCTGAGCCCCCGAGGCATCCGCACCGGCGCCGAGATGAAAAACCCCGATCCGCAACCTTGGAGGGTCGTTGTCCCCGAACAGCAGCCCCTCCAGCCACCCCATCACGCTGCTGATCATGAAGAAGGAAAGGATGGAGATCCAGGTTCCCGCTTTTCCCCGTATACTGATGCTCGCACCGATCGTAGTCGCCGCAAAAATGATCAGCAGCAGTAAAATGTACCCCCATGCCGCAGTCAAAGCGATCAGGAACAAGTCCATTAGGCCTCGGCTTCCCGACCCCATGAAATTGTGATAGGAAATATGGTGATTGTTGAAATATATAAACGCGTGTACGAGCGCAACAGCGGCAACCACAGCCGCCGTCAGCACACCAAGCAGCAACGAGGAGAGCACGGTCCAGGCCGGATGAACCGGCAAAAGCCTGCGATGGTAAGCTTTGATATTCGATTCGAACGTTTTACAAACCAGGATCATTGTGATAATGCCCGCGGTTACATAAAAAATAAAGGAAGAAACTACGATCACACTCTCATCCCAGCCCCTGACTTTTCCGATCATCGACAGGATGATTTGAACAAGGACCAGTACCGCCAGCAAACCCGAGAAGGTATTGGCATTGCGTTTCCAGTCGTATTTCAGCAGCTTCATCATTCCGCAAACACCTCTTTAAACATGTCGTCCACACTTTTCCCGTGCTTGAGCCTCAAGTCTTCCACATCTTCCTGCAGCACGATCTCCCCATCCCGGATAAACATCACCTCATCAAAAATCCGTTCGATATCCCGCACCAGGTGGGTGGAAATCAGCAGGCTGCTATCTTCGCTGTAAAACTCGACGATCGCGTCCAAAATCTTCGTGCGCGCTACCGGATCGACCCCTCCGATCGGTTCGTCCATCAGGTAGAGCTTGGCTCTGCGGGACAGGGTGAGCGTAAGCTGCAGCCGTTCATTCATCCCTTTGGACAGTGAATTGACTTTGTCCCGTTCCTCCAGGTGCATAAACTCCAGCATTTTCCGCGCCTTCTCCTCATCGAAATCCTGGTAAAAATCGCGGTAAAAGGCCACCGCATCCCGTACCCGCATCCAGGGCTCCGATAAGGGACGGTCTGGCATAAAAGAGACGACCGCCTTGCTTGCCAGGCCCACCGGCTCGCCCGATACGGTCACCTTCCCGGCCGATGCGGGAATCAGGCCCGCGGCGATCTTCATCAACGTACTCTTCCCGCTTCCGTTGGTCCCGAGCAGGCCGATGATTTTTCCCGGCCCAACGGTAAAGGACACGTTTTTGAGCGCCGGCTTTGAGCGGTAAGACTTGGACACTCCTTCAAACTGCAGCAGATTTTCCACCATGTTCTGTATCTCCTTTTGACTTGCCCGTTATCGTCTTTCCTCGGCATCGACCGCTTCCGCAACGATCGCCGCAATATCCCGATTGGTGAAGCCAAGCTCCTGCATCCCGTGAATGAACCGGTCCAGCAGGTCGCCGGCCATCTCTTTTTTGATCGTCATAATCTTACCTTCCTCACTGGTTACATATCTCCCTAGACCCCGTTTGGTTTCCACGATTTCTTCACGCTCCAATTCCTGAAACGTCCTCTGTACCGTATTCGGATTGATTTGCAGCTCGGCCGCAAGTTCACGAACCGAAGGGATTTTATCCCCGGCCTTTAGCCGGCCGGTTACGATCTCCCGTTTGATGTAATTCATGATTTGTATATAAATCGGCAGATTATTGTCGAATTCCATTGTCACAATCGGCCCCATCCTTTCCGCCGGTATTCAGGCCTCCCATATTTCCGGCCGTAGAGGGATGCCGATGCCGGATCAGCATCAGGCAACATCCCGTTTTTTAAACGTAACAAAGCTTGCTCCAAGAAACAAGGCCAGATAGACGAAGATAACCCCCAGCGAAAAAGGTAAGGTGACTCCTTGCACCGGAGGAGTTCCCCCGTTCAGATACACCGACAAATCCGCATGGGTAAACAGCAGGTATTTGGTAAACGCGTACCTCGACAGGAGCTGCACCACCAGACCTTCCATCAGCACGATCATCATTCCGATACCGATGGAGGCTCCGGCCGAGCGGGTCAGCACCCCAAGCAGGAAGGTGATCGTTACATAAACGATCATATAGGCATAATGAATTCCGGCGGCCGCGAGGGCTCCGACCAGTCCAGTTTCTACGCCCTGAAACCCGAAGGCCGCTCCGCCCGCGGCAATGCCGACGAACAAAGTAACCAGGGACAAGGTCAAGCTATACAGCAGAACGGTTACATATTTCGAAGCCAGTATCTTGCTCCGGCCCTGTCCCCGGATCAGCAGCAGCTTGATCGTCCCCAAGCTGTGCTCCTTGGCGAGAATGCCGGCCGAACCGATGATCGCCATGAAGGTGAGCATCTGTCCCGTCCCGTTCTTATTGAACAACCATGCCGAGAACTCGTATCCGGACAGCATGCCTCCCTCATTCGCACCCATGGATTTGAACAGATAGACGATGAACAGCACCATGGCCGCGAGTACGGCATAAGGAACAAAAAAGCTGCGCTTTTTGTACAGCTTTAACCATTCATTTGTCAGCAACTTCCCGAAACTACGCAATCCGGTTCCCTCCCGTCCACTTCAAGAACTCATCTTCCAGCGATTCCTTGATCTCCTCAATCCGGTATAATTCGATCCCTTCCGCCCCCAAAGCGCCGACCACTCTCGGAATATACGCGTCGCGCACCGCAACCGCCACCTGCCGCTGTTCCTCCGACACGCGGAGAATTGTAATTTCCTCCATCCGCGCCAGCCTTGCCTGGGCCTTCAACGCGTCGTTGACCCGGAATATCACCTGAACCCGGCCTGCGTTGTCCACGTCGGCCGCCGAGCCGAGCGCTCTTTCCGTAACGAATCTCCCCTCCTGGATCACGACCACGCGGCTGCACATCAGTTCCATCTCCGACAGCAGATGGCTGGACACCAGGATCGAGATCCCCTCCTCCGCCGCAATCTTCTTCAAATAATCGCGCATTTCCCGGATCCCCGCGGGATCGAGTCCGTTTGTCGGCTCATCCAGGATCAGAATGGAAGGCTCATGCAGCAAGGCCTGGGCGATCCCGAGTCTCTGCCGCATCCCGAGGGAGTAGGCCTTCACCCGCTTATTCATCGCGCCTTCCAGCCCGACAAGCCTGGTCACCGTCTGGATTCGCTCCTCCGTAATCCCTTCCGTCATCCGCTGGTACTGCTTCAGATTATCGTACCCGGTCATATACGGATAGAACTCCGGATTCTCGATGATTCCTCCGATATGGGCAATCGCCTTGGCAAAATCGCGGCGGATGCTCTTCCCTTTTACCCGCACATCGCCTTCGCTCATGGAAATCAGTCCGACGATCATCCGGATCGTCGTCGTCTTCCCCGCCCCGTTCGGTCCCAACAGTCCGACGATTTCGCCGGGATACAATTCGAAAGAGAGCCGGTCTACAATTCTCCGGTTTCGAATGATCTTGCTTACGCCATCTACGGACAAAACGGCCGTCCCATTATCCGCTAAACGTCTCTCATTCATCGACTCCACACTCCTTGGTCAGTTTTGCGTCATTAGTCGGTTCTGCGTCTTAGTCAGTTTTGCGTCATTAGTCGGTTCTGCGTCTTAGTCAGTTTTGCGTCATTAGTCGGTTCTGCGTCTTAGTCAGTTTTGCGTCGTACTAGTGTTATAGTTGAATAGTACACTAATATATTAAGATTGTAAAGGGCGCTTTGGAAAAATAAAAAAAGCGTACACCCTCAGGACTTCTCGTCCTTGGGCATACGCTTTTTACTATATAGTTTGAATTATTGATTTGCTTACTTGTGCTCCGTCAGGCAACTTGATCGCATTGGGTGTCTCATGGGACTGTAGGTAGCGTGGAGTGAGTTCTTTTCACATTCTTCACCTGCAGCTCATTGAATTAAAAGGAATTCTTCCTGTTAATTTGGTGCATATGTTGCTGTAAAGGCGAATTAACTGGAGAATCTCCCGCTAATTCGCCTGAAATTGTGTATATCGGCAATAGGGCCGCGAAATAGATGGAGTTTTTCCAGCTAAATCCGAAAGAAGCGCCAAGAGCGGTGAATTAACGGGAGATTTTCCCGTTAATAATGTAACTCCGATATATCTACCATTGTGGATGTCGGTGACGTATCTCCAAAATCACTTCATATCGTCATCCAACGCCAATTCTTTAGTTCAATCTATATAGACTGCCGTTATTCGCATTAAATCAGCAAGTTAAACAAATTCAAATCACGGTTCAATTCGGTAAAGGCGATTCCCTTCGCCTGCATCCGCTCGACCAATGCTTGATAATCCTGCTTGTCGCTCAGTTCGATCCCGACCAGCGCCGGACCGTTCTCTTTGTTGTGCTTTTTCGTATACTCAAACCGGGTAATATCGTCGTTCGGCCCGAGCACCTGCTCCAGAAACTCGCGCAGGGCGCCGGCCCGCTGCGGGAAATTGATGAGGAAGTAATGCTTGAGCCCTTCGTAAATAAGCGAGCGCTCCTTCATCTCCTGCATCCGGTCGATGTCATTGTTGCCGCCGCTGATAATGCAGACGACCGTCTTGCCGCGAATTTGCTCGCGGTACATGTCCAGCGCCGACACCGGCAGCGCCCCCGCCGGCTCAACGACGATCGCACTGTCGTTATACAGCTCCAGAATCGTCGTACACGCCTTTCCTTCGGGAACCTTGACGATATCGTCAAGCAACCCCCGGCTGATCTCGAAATTCAGATCGCCTACCCGTTTAACCGCCGCTCCGTCCACAAACTTATCGATCGACTCCAGCGTGACCACCTTTTGCTGCCGGATCGACTCCGACATCGAAGCCGCCCCGGAAGGTTCGACCCCGATCAACTTCGTTTGCGGGCTTACCGTTTTAATGTACGTCCCCACGCCGGAAACCAGCCCCCCGCCGCCGATCGTCACAAAGACATAATCCGCCGGAGCATCCAGCGCCTCCATAACCTCCATCGCGACCGTCCCGTTGCCGGCGACGATTTTCGGATCGTCAAACGGATGGATAAACGTCATTCCGCCTTCGTTGCACGCCTTCATGGCCTCTTCGTAGGCATCATCGTAATTGTCTCCGGTCAGGATCACCTCCACGGAGGAACCCCCGAAACGCTTCACCTGCTTAATCTTCTGGTTCGGCGTAGTGCTCGGCATAAAGATCTTCCCCTGAATGCCCAGCGCATTGCAGGAAAACGCCACACCCTGCGCGTGGTTGCCGGCGCTTGCGCAGACGATGCCTTTCGCCAGCTCCTCCCGGGTCAAACTGCGGATCATATTGTAGGCCCCGCGAATTTTGAACGACCGGACCACCTGCAGATCCTCCCGCTTCAGGTACACCTTGCAGTCGTACTTGGCCGACAGTGTCGAATCGAGCTGCAGCGGCGTCCGCCGCACGACTTCCTTCAGAACATGGTGCGCCCGCACGATGTCCTCCATCGCTACCGTATGCTGTTCCGTATGGCTCATCCCTATCTCCTCGCTTCATAACGTATCTCTCATTCTTCTAACGTTACACCGGAACCGTCCGCGGTTCAAGAGGTAGATTTATGATAACCCTTCCAGCAGGCAAATCGCGCAAAAAACGCCCCTGAATTCGCCGCCAAAATATCGGCGGCGAATTCAGGGGCGTTCCGCCAGAGCTTATTCCTATTCCTTGTTCGGAGTCAGCCTCGGATTGGTGCGCCCTTCGGCATGCTTCACCTGGGCCAGCTCGGTCAACTTCCACTCGGTCGTGCCCAATACCAGGTCGGCGGGAAACTCGTCGCCCTTATGCAAATATTCCTCGCGGCCCGTCTCATCGGCGTAAACCCCTTCAACATCCACCTTCTCGTGCGAGACCGGCAGCATGTTCCTGTTCTTGTTGTTATTGCTCACCTTATCGCCTCCTCTTTGATAACATCTCCAAAGTGGCGGCTCTTATCCATAACGGCCTTTCGGGACGATCCAAATCGTCTGGGGCCCATGGCGATCAAGAAGCCAAGCGGCGCTTTCAACCAGTTTTCTAGGTCTCCAACTTGTCAAAACCTTTCTAACCTCTCTCCCCCCTCTACCCTCTCCAACCTCTCTAACCTCTCTAACCTCTCTAACCTCTCTAACCTCTCTAACCCTTCCAACCTCAACCTCTCCCACACTCCAACACTCCAACTCCAAAAAGATGCAAATCTGCAGGAATTCTAGGCCGATCTCCGAGCAGATGCGAAAAAAGATGCAAATCTGCAGGTATTTTTAGCGATTTTAGAAAAACGAACCGGTTTCGTCGAAAATTCCTGCAGATTTGCAGGAATTTGATGTTCTCAAGGTTCAGATGGAGCACAAGCAAGCTAGTTTCCAGACATAACTATATCCACACGCCATCCGCACGCCGATCCCATACACCGGAGAGTGGACCGAACTTATTTCAGTTATGCCTAAGCTTTGCTAGGCGCGAGCGGTTCAAAAAGACCTTATTCCCCTACCTGCCGAGACCCCGAAATCATGGGTTGACCGACTTATTCGCTTAATAAGACCCCAACGTCCAGCCCGCTATGCGCTCTGTTCCCTGCACCCGCCCCCATTCCCCCGCTAACAAAACACAAAAAGACCGCCCCCTCGGGCGGTCTTCCTTCAACCCCTCTAAACCAACGCCTTGGCGGCGATATCCGTGCGGTTGTGCTTGCCCTCGAAGCGGATTTTTTCCGCCGAGGCGTACGCCCGCTCCCGAGCTTCGGCGATATCGCGCCCGAGCCCGACGACGCCGAGCACGCGGCCGCCGTTCGTGACCCACTCGCCGGCTTCGTTCTTGGCCGTGCCGGCGTGGAACACGAGGCCTGCCGCGTCCGACTCGGCGGCGTCCAGCCCTGTAATCGGCAGGTCTTTCGGATAGGACGCCGGATACCCGCCCGACGCCAGAATGACGCAAACCGCCGCCTCGTCGCTCCACTCGATTTCCGCCTCGGCCAGCGTGCCGTTCACGGCCGCGAGGAAAATCTCCAGCAGATCGCTTTTCAGGCGCGGCAATACGACCTGGGTTTCGGGATCGCCGAAACGGGCGTTAAACTCGATCGTCTTCGGCTTGCCGTCCAACGTAATCATCAGCCCGGCGAACAGCACGCCGCGGAAAGGGCGGCCCTCCTGAACCATCGCTTTGGCCGTCGGCTTAATGATCGTCTCGATCGCTTCCTCGATAATCGAATCGGCGATATGCGGCAGCGGGGAGTACGTCCCCATCCCGCCTGTGTTCGGCCCTTTGTCGCCGTCGTACACCTGCTTGTGGTCCTGGGCCGCCGCCATCGGACGCACCGTTTCTCCGTCCACGAACGACAGAATCGACATCTCCTGGCCGGTCAAAAATTCCTCGATCACGACCTGGCTGCCGGACTCGCCGAAAACTTTGTCGACCATGATTTGCCGGAGAGCCTGCTCAGCCTCCTCCTGGGTGAAGGCCACGGTTACGCCTTTACCCGCCGCGAGTCCGTCCGCCTTGATCACGATCGGCACCGGCCGACTCCGCAAGTAGGCCAGCGCCTGCCCGTAATCGTCAAACTTTTCGTAGGCCGCCGTCGGAATGCCGTATTTTTTCAACAGATCCTTCATGAACGTTTTGCTGCCTTCGATCAAAGCCGCATTTTTTCTCGGTCCGAACACCGGAATGCCTTCCGCTTCAAAAGCGTCGACAATCCCGTCCACCAACGGATCATCCGGTCCGACGACCACCAGATCGATCTTGTTCTCGCGTGCGAACGACGTCAATCGCGCAAATTCATGGACTTGAATCGGTACGATTTCCGCAATTTGTCCGATCCCCGCATTTCCCGGCGCGCAATAAATCGTCCTCGCTTTCGGGCTCTTCGCCAACGCCCAGCAGATCGCATGCTCGCGTCCGCCGCCGCCAATCACCAAAATATCCATTTTCCTACCTCCCGGGTAACGAAGTCTCCGATAAAAAAATCGGCAGGGCCGCCGCAGCGGTCCTGCCGTCCAGGCCTTAGCCAAAGTATTAGTGTTTAAAGTGTCTTACGCCGGTGAATACCATCGCGATGCCATGTTCGTTGGCCACTTTGATGGATTCCTCGTCGCGGACCGAGCCGCCGGGCTGAATGACCGCCGTGATGCCGGCTTTCGCCGCCAGTTCGAGCGTATCGCCCATCGGGAAGAACGCGTCCGAAGCGAGCACGCTGCCCTTGGCTTTGTCGCCGGCCTGGTCGATCGCGATTTTCGCGGAACCGACGCGGTTCATTTGGCCGGCGCCCACGCCGACGGTCATATCATCCTTCGCCAGCACAATCGCGTTGGACTTCACATGCTTAACGACCTTCCAGCCGAACAGCAGTTGCTTCAGCTCTTCCTCGGTCGGCTTGCGGTCGGTAACTACCTGCAGATCGCTCTCTTTCAGGGAGTGAACATCGCTTTCCTGAACGACCATGCCGCCGTCGATCGAGGTGACGACAAACTGGCTGCTCCGGCTGCCGCCGGCCGCCAAATTGCCCAGCTTCAGCAGGCGGATATTTTTCTTCTGGGTCAGTACCTCAAGCGCTTCGGACGTGAAGCCCGGCGCCAGGATAATCTCCAGAAAAATCTCTTTCAAAAGCAGGGCCGTCGCTTCATCGACGATCCGGTTCGCCGCGACGATGCCGCCAAAAATCGAGACCGGGTCGGCTTCATACGCTTTCCGGTAAGCTTCATAGATACTTTCGCCGACGCCCACGCCGCAAGGATTCATGTGCTTAACGGCGACAACGGCCGGCTCTTCGAATTCCTTCACGATCTGCAGCGCGGCGTTCGCATCGTTGATGTTATTATAGGACAGCTCCTTGCCGTGCAGCTGTTCCGCCGTCGTCAGCGTATCCGCCGCAGCCAGCGGTTTGCGGTAGAACGCCGCTTTTTGATGCGGATTTTCGCCATAGCGGAGATCCTGGATCTTTTCATAGGTTACCGTGTAGCGTTCAGGCAGCGGGTCCCCGGTTACATTCGACAAATAATCGGAGATCAGCGCGTCGTAAGCCGCCGTATGGCGGAAGACTTTGGCCGCGAGCCGTTTGCGCGTTTCCAGCGTCGTATCGCCGCCC
Organism: Paenibacillus sp. alder61; assembly: GCF_020179875.1. Classification (NCBI taxonomy): domain Bacteria; kingdom Bacillati; phylum Bacillota; class Bacilli; order Caryophanales; family Paenibacillaceae; genus Paenibacillus; species Paenibacillus sp. alder61. The sequence goes on along the minus strand of NZ_JAIUDG010000005.1, from coordinate 121,945 downwards.
GTCCGTACCTCCTCCAGCACGCTGGCGTAATCGGCCGCGTCCACGACCACACTGACAAAAGCGTGGTTTTTGGCCGCCGAACGAAGCATGGTCGGTCCGCCGATGTCGATATTTTCAATGGCGTCTTCGTAGGTGACATCCGGTTTGTCGATCGTCTCTTGGAACGGATACAGGTTCACGACAACCAGGTCGATATAATCCAGACCGAGTTCTTTCATTTGCGCCTGATGTTCCGCGCTGTCCCTAACGGCCAACAATCCGCTGTGCACCGCGGGGTGCAAGGTTTTGACGCGCCCGTCCAAAATTTCCGGAAAGCCCGTCACCTCGGAAATCCCGATGACCGGAACCCCCTCCTTCGACAAGAGACTCTTGGTCCCGCCTGTCGAAATAATCTCCACACCCAGCTTTGACAGCTCGCGGCAAAACTCCACGATGCCTGTTTTGTCCGAAACGCTAACCAGCGCTCTTTTGATACCCACGATTTGGCTCCTCCTTTATGATGGCGAATGATTGACCCGATATTTCTCGGGAAATATCGAAACGAACAACACGACTCCGGCTGAAAAAGACTTCTTTCGCAGCAAAGGCAAAATGGCTCCCATAGTTCGCTATATCGCAAGCGGGTAGAGACGAGCACGAATCCGCCCGTTATACCTATACCGACTTAACCGTCACTTTTCGGCCTTCCACCGCGATTCGGCCTTCGGCAAACCACGTAACGACTTGCGGATAAAGCTCTTTTTCCGCTTGGTGAATCCGCTCTTCCAGCGACTCGATCCTGTCGCCGGGAAGCAAGGGCACCGCGGTTTGAGCAACAACCGCTCCGGTGTCCATGCCTCCATCGACCAGATGAACGGTAACGCCGGTTACTTTTACCCCGTACTCCCGGGCCTGGCCGATCGCGTCTTTTCCCGGAAAAGCCGGCAAAAGCGAGGGATGGATGTTGATCATCCGTCCGGCGTAGCGATCGACCAGCACCGCGGTCAGCAGCCGCATATACCCTGCCAGAACGACCAGGTCCACCTGCCGTTCTTCCAGTTCCGCGGCAATTTCGGCTTCGTAGTCCTCCCGCCGCGCATAGGCCTTGGGCTGGAACACAAACGCGTCCACGCCCGCGGTCCGCGCGCGTTCGACAACAGGCGCCTGCGGTTTGTCGCTGACGAGCAGCACGATTTCGGCCCCGCCAAGCCCGCCGGCGCGGGAAGCATCCAGCAGCGCCTGGAAGTTGCTGCCCTGCCCGGAGGCGAATACGGCGATCCGGTAAGGGGACGGCATTAGACGTCCGCCCCTTTAAAAGTCACGATCCGCTCGCCCTCCGTCACGCGTCCGATCACGTACGGCGTTTCTCCCGCCGCACGGAGAGCTTCCAGCGCGGCCGCGGCGTCCTGTTCCGCCACGACGATCACAAGGCCGACGCCCATGTTGAAGGTCGTGAACATGTCGCGGTTGCTGACGCCGCCTTTCTCCTGCAGCAGCGAGAAAATCGGCAGAACCGGCCAGGAACCGTAGTCGATCTCGACGTTCACGCCTTCCGGCAGAACGCGCGGGATGTTCTCGATGAAGCCGCCGCCGGTAATGTGAGCCATGCCCTTCACCTGCACCTGCTCCAGCAGGGACAGTACCGGCTTCACATACAACTTGGTCGGCGTCAGCAGCACTTCGCCCAGCACGGCGTCGCCCAGCTCGGGCAAACGGTCCTGCAGCGCGTAGCCGGCTTGCTCCAGCAGCAGCTTGCGCACCAGCGAGAAGCCGTTGCTGTGCACGCCGCTCGATGCGAGGCCGATCACCGTATCCCCTGCGGCGATCGTGCTGCCGTTTACGATTTTGCGCTTATCGACGACGCCGACGGTGAAGCCGGCGATGTCGTACTCGCCCTCGGCGTACATGCCCGGCATTTCCGCCGTTTCGCCGCCGATCAGCGCGCAGCCCGACTCGTGGCAGCCTTCGGCGATGCCGGAGACGATGGCCTCGATTTTTTCCGGCACGACTTTGTCGCAGGCCAAATAATCGAGGAAAAACAACGGCTCCGCGCCCTGCACGACGATGTCGTTCACGCACATCGCCACCGCGTCGATGCCGATCGTATCGTGCTTGTCCATCGCGAAGGCGATTTTCAGCTTGGTACCGACGCCATCGGTCCCCGAAACGAGCACCGGCTCCTCATATTTGTCTTTGTTCAAACCGAACAAAGCGCCGAAGCCGCCCAAATCCGTCATGACTTCCGGACGAAACGTCCGTTTGACGTGCTTCTTCATCCGCTCTACCGCTTCATTCCCGGCCGCGATGTCCACCCCGGCGTTTTTGTAAGCTTCAGACACGTAAGGACACTCTCCTTAAAAGTTATTGAGTTGAAAAAACTTGGTGCGACGCCAATCGGCACCGCATGAATTAGTGTCACATGAATCAGCACCATATGAACTAAAACCGCACAAATTAGTGCCGCATGAATCAGCTTAGTACTCGCCAATTTAACAGGAATAAATCCCGTTAATTTCGCCTGAATCAGTCCAAACGGAGAAATAGCTGGAAAACCTCCAGCTAATTTCGCAAAAATCGCACCAACTAGGCGAAAACCGCCAATTTAACTGGAGAAATTCCAGCTATTTCCCAAAAGCTCGCCTCTCTCGGCAAAATTAACGGGAGAAAATCCTGTTAATCCCACACTAAGGGATTAATCTCTTCCAAAGATTCACCTCATGAAATACCTATGAGGTGAACCCGCCGTCCCGTTTCAGCACGTGCAGCCGAACTTCTCCTCACCGTCAAAATCGGTCCGCGTCGGATAATCGTTGTCGAAGCAGGCCATGCACAGGCCGCCCTTGTAGTCGTCCCGGTTGTCGCCGCCCACGGCGCGGATCAGCCCTTCCGGACTCAAAAATTCCAGTGAGTCCGCATGGATCTCTTGGCGGATCTCCTCGACGGATTTGTACGAGGCGATCAGTTCTCCGCGATCCGGCGTGTCGATGCCGTAGAAGCACGGGTTTTTGAACGGCGGCGAGGTGATGCGGACATGCACCTCGGTCGCGCCCGCTTCGCGCAGCAGATTGACGATGCGCCGGGACGTGGTGCCGCGGACGATCGAGTCGTCGATCATGACGACACGCTTGCCTTCCACCACGCGGCGTACGGCGCTCAGCTTCATCTTCACGCCCTGCTCGCGAAGCTCCTGGCTCGGCTGGATGAACGTCCGGCCGGTGTATTTGTTTTTGATCAGACCGAGCTCATAAGGAATGCCGGTCTGCTCCGCGTAGCCGATGGCGGCGGAGATGCTGGAGTCGGGCACGCCGGTCACGACGTCCGCGTCGACGAACGACTCCTGCGCCATCACCTGGCCCATCCGCTTGCGCGAGGCGTGCAGATTGGAGCCGTTCAAATCGCTGTCGGGACGAGCGAAGTAAATGTACTCCATCGCGCACAGCGCCTTCCGTTCGGGAGCGGCGTACCGCTCCTCCCGCAGCCCGTTCTCGTCCAACACGAGCAGCTCGCCCGGCTGGATGTCGCGGATCGTCTCCGCACCGACCACCTCGAACGCGCAGGTCTCGGAAGAGAACAGGTACGCGTCGCCCAGGCGGCCCATCGTGATGGGCCGCAGGCCGTTCGGGTCGCTGGCGACGAGCAGCTTGTCGTTCGTCAGCAGCAGGAACGCGAACCCGCCAACCAACCGGCGTAGCGCATCCTTCGCCGCTTCGACGAAATCCTTCGGCGACCGCGCGATCAGATGCGCGATCACCTCGGTGTCGCTCGTCGTTTGAAAAATCGAGCCGCTCATCTCCAGCTCGCGGCGAATCTTCGGCGCGTTCACGATGTTGCCGTTCGTCGCTACCGCCAGGTCTCCGTCGCGGTACTTAAAAATCAAAGGCTGCGCGTTCGTGATCCGGCTGTCTCCGCTCGTCGAATACCGCACATGGCCGATCGAGCGATCGCCCCGCAGGGATTCCAGCTTGTCGCGGTCGAACACCTCTTTGACCAGCCCCATGCCGCGGTGGTAGTTGAAGGCTTCACCGTCCGTCACGCAAATCCCCGCGCTCTCTTCTCCCCGGTGCTGCAGCGCATGCAGACCGTAATAGGAAAGGGAGGCGGCTTCCGGATGGCCGTAAACCCCGAAAACGCCGCATTCTTCCTTAAGCTTGTCGAAAATATCGCTGCGCGTCGTTCCCTCGTTATAATAATCGCCTGTCCAAAGACCGCGCCCTTGCTCTTGCTGTCTTATTTCATCAGACATGGAATGGTGTCCTCCCAGACCCGCTTGAGTCCCTCCACCGGTCTGTTCAAAGCGGAAGCCCCGCCGACGCGGATGACCAAATCCCGGCCTCCGACCTGGCCGATCCGCTGCACAGGAACACCGCGCGAAGCGATGAACTCTTGCAGTTGGTCCGCCTGATCGGGAGAAGCCGAAAGCAGAATCCGCGACTGGGTTTCACTGAACAAGGCCACATCGGAACGCAGCGTAGTATCAAAATCAACCTGAGCGCCCAGTCCGCCGCTGATGCAGGATTCCGCCAGCGCAACAGCCAGGCCGCCTTCCGACAAGTCATGCGCGGAGCGGACCAGACCGCTTTGAATCGCGCCGAGCACCGCATCCAGCAGCTTCTTCTCCACAGCGAGATCCAGCTGCGGCGGACGTCCTTCCGTCAGGCCGTGCACCACGGCCTGGAACTCGCTGCCGCCAAGCTCCGCCTTCGTTTCGCCGAGCAGGAAGATCACATCGCCCTCCGCTTTGAAGCTTTGCGTCGTAATGTGGTCCGTGTCGTGCACGAGACCGACCATACCAACGACCGGCGTCGGATAGATCGCGCCTTTGGCGTTCTCGTTGTACAAGCTGACGTTCCCGCCGATGACCGGAGCATCCAGCACGCGGCACGCTTCGGCCATGCCGTCGACCGCTTTTTCCATCTGCCAGAAAATTTCCGGTTTCTCCGGGCTGCCGAAGTTCAGGTTGTCCGTAATCGCCAGCGGCTCCGCGCCCGAGCAGACGATGTTCCGCGCCGCTTCGCTGACCGCGATCCGGCCGCCGACCTCGGGGTCCAGATACACGAAGCGACCGTTGCAGTCCGTCGTCATCGCCAGCCCCTTGCGGGTGCCGCGAATCGTTACGACCGCCGCGTCCGAACCCGGACGAACCGCCGTGCTGGTGCGGACCATGTAGTCGTACTGGTCGTAAACCCAGGCTTTGCTTGCAACCGATGGCGATGCCAGCACCTGCTCCAGCGTCGCTCCCAAATCCGTGACTTCCTCATACCGGAGCGTGTCTACCGCTGCGTTTTGCTCATAATAGGCTGGTACTGTCGATGGCTTGTCGTAAATCGGGCACTCGTCCACCAGCGCCTTGACCGGCATGTCGCCGACCAGTTCGCCGTGATGGAACAGCTTCAAACGCCCGTCGTCCGTCACTTTGCCGACCTTCGCACAAATGACGCCCCAGCGCTCGAAGATTTCCATCGCCTGCGCCTCATCCTTCGGCTCGACGACGAACAGCATGCGTTCCTGGGATTCCGACAGCATCATTTCATAAGCCGTCATTCCGGACTCCCGCTGCGGCACCTGGTCCAGATACAGCTCCAGCCCGTTGCCGGCCTTGCTCGCCATCTCCGCGCTGGAGCAGGTCAGCCCCGCGGCGCCCATGTCCTGGATTCCAAGGACGATGCCCGTGTCGATCAATTCCAGGCACGCCTCCATGACCAGCTTCTCCATGAACGGATCGCCGACCTGAACCGCCGTCCGCTTCGCTTCCGACTCCTCCGTCAGTTCTTCGGAAGCGAACGTCGCGCCGTGAATCCCGTCGCGGCCGGTTGGCGGCCCTACGTAGAACACCGGGTTGCCGACGCCTTTGGCTACGCCGCGCTGGATTTTGTCGTGATCGATCAGACCGACGCACATCGCGTTAACCAAAGGATTCCCGTCATAGCTCTCGTCGAACACAACCTCGCCGCCGACCGTCGGAATCCCGATACAGTTGCCGTAGCCGGCGATGCCGGACACGACGTGCTCGAACAAGTACTTTACGCGCTCGCTTTCCAGCTTGCCGAAACGAAGCGAATTCAGCAGGGCCACAGGTCTTGCCCCCATGGAAAAAATATCGCGGATAATCCCGCCCACGCCCGTCGCCGCGCCTTGATAAGGCTCGACCGCCGAAGGGTGGTTATGGCTCTCGATCTTGAACACGACCGCCTGATTGTCGCCGATATCAACGATGCCGGCGCCTTCGCCGGGTCCCATCAACACGCGGGGACCGCTGGTCGGAAAGCGGCGCAGCAGCGGCTTGGAGTTTTTGTATGCGCAGTGTTCGGACCACATCACGCTAAACACGCCGATTTCCGTATAGTTGGGCTTGCGGCCAAGGAATCCGCAGATCAGCTCATATTCGCTGTCCGAAACGCCCATCTGTTTGTAAATTTGCTGCTCCGCGATTTGTTCCGCGGTCGGTTCCTTAGCGGACACTTGCTGACTCATGCCGATCCCTCCATGCCTTTAATATTGAAGTGAACATTTTCTTTCCGTCTTCGGAGCTGAGCAGACGGTCCACGGCGCGCTCCGGATGGGGCATCATGCCCACCACGTTGCCGCGTTCGTTGGAAACGCCGGCGATATCGTCCACCGAACCGTTCGGATTGTTCACATAACGGAAAATAATCTGGTTATTCTTCTTCAACTCCGCCAACGTGGCCTCATCGCAATAGTAATTGCCTTCGCCGTGCGCAATCGGGATCGTGATTTCTTCCCCGGCAGCGTACTGCGCCGTGAACGGATTGGCGTTGTTCTCCACGCGAAGCACCGTGTCATGGCAGCGGAATTTAAGCGACGTGTTGCGCTGCAGCGTTCCGGGCAGCAGTCCCGCCTCCGTCAAGATTTGGAACCCGTTGCAAATGCCGAGAATGTATTTACCTTGTTCGGCGGCCTTGGCCACCTCGGCCATTACCGGAGCGAACCGGGCGATTGCGCCGCAGCGCAGGTAGTCACCGTATGAAAAACCGCCGGGAACCAGGATGCAATCATAGGCGGACAAATCCGTGGCCGTGTGCCATACATAATCCACCTGCTCGCCGATCGTATCCTCCACCGCCTTGTAGCAGTCGATATCACAGTTGGAACCGGGAAATACGAGTACCGCGAATTTCATGATTAGCCCTCCAGTTCAAAGCGGTAATCTTCTACCACCGTATTGGCCAAAAGCTTCTCGCACATCGCCTTGACCCGGGCTTCCACCTCGAAGCGGTCATCGGTGTCGAGCTCCAGCTCCATATACTTCCCGATCCGTACGCTGCTAACTTCCCTGAAGCCCATCGAATGCAGCGCCCCTTGCACGGCAACCCCCTGCGGATCAAGTACGCTTTCCTTGATGGTGACATAGACTGTCGCTTTAATCATATCCCTGTGTTCCTCCTAGTCATGGATTATGCGGCACGCCGCGAATTTGTATAAAAAAGATTATTGCAGCTCCTGTCCGGTCAACCGGTGAAAAATATCGCGGTACCTCCGGGTCGTTTCCTCCACGACCTGCTGCGGGAGCGGCTCGGGCTGGCTGTTCTTGTCCCAGTCGGAGCCGGCCAGATAGGTCCGTACCGGTTCTTTATCCATGCTGTCGATTTCGATGTCGAGCGCGTAGTTTTCCTTCGCCCAGAAGCGGGAGGCGTCGGGCGTGAACATCTCGTCAATGACGATCAGTTTGCCGTCCACCAGGCCGAATTCCAGTTTGCAGTCCGCCAAAATAATGCCGCGTTCCTCGCAATAATCGCGGGCAAACCCGTAAAGCTCCAGCGTCCGGCTGCGAAGCTGCTCCGCCAAATCGGCACCGACCATACCGGCCATCGTCTCAAACGAGATGTCCTCGTCATGGCCGACATCATTCTTGGCCGCCGGCGTAAAAATCGGCTGCTCCAGCTTGGCGTTCTTGCGCAGCCCCGCCGGCAGCTGAATGCCGTTGATCGCGCCCCCGCTTTCGTACTGCCTCCAGCCGCCGCCGGTGACATAACCCCGGACCACGCATTCGATATCGATCCGCTGAGCCTTGCGCGTCACCATAATCCGGTTGCGCAGCGCTTCCCGATGCGCCTCGGGGACGACCTCGCCAAGCCGGTCCACATCGGTGTGGATCACATGGTTCGGAATCAACTCCTTCGTCCGTTCGAACCAGAAAGCGCTCAGCCGGTTCAGGACATTCCCCTTGTCCGGCACCGCCGGCTCCAAAACATAGTCGAATGCGGAAATCCGATCCGTCACGACGATCAGGTAATGCTCCCCCAGGTCATAAAGCTCCCGGACCTTGCCTTTATAGAGCAGCGGAGCGTTTACCAGCCCCGCCGCCGTGGAAATTGCCGGTGTCGACATCCTGCGGCCTCCCTCTCCTCAACTGCTTTACTTTACACTCTTCATTCCATGTCCCCACCTGGTGGACATTTCAGATAATTTGTCTTTCCAAATGTGGACAAACCGACTATAGTTCGTCCCACCGTTCAAAATCCATATATGGTACTCCAATCCCAAACCACCATCGATATCTGGTTAAGAGATCCACTCGCTGCTCAATCCAACAAGCGGTTTGCGTGTCCACCTTTGAAAAGACACTTTAGCCCGAAAAATCCACCTCACAAGGACACCGCCAGTTACCTCGGAATCCCCGGCATCGCATTTCTTAATTTGCGCCTTTTGTATTTGCTACTATCCAACCGTGCTTCTACTGCTCGCTCCTGGTGCTTGCGTACTCTGCTGCTTACGTACCCCTGCCTGCGTACTCTGCTGCTTACGTACCCCTGCCTGCTTGCGTACTCTGCTGCTTGCGTACCCCTGCCTGCTTGCTTACTCCTGCTGCTTGCGTACTCTTACCTGCTTAAGTGCTCCTAAGTGGCTTCCCCCAACACTGTCCTTCTACTGTCCTTATAGGGTAGACATTCTGCCAATTTGTCTTTCAAATAGTGGACAACCAACTTTTGCTCATATCCCCTCGGCGTCTCGTCCCAAAAACTACATCTTCTATTCGGAATACTTGCTCTGGGCTATATCTAGTTCGGTAAGTCGCCCTGTTTCCCGGCAGGACAAGTGTTCTGTTTGTCCTCATTTGCAAAGACATTTCAGCCCCAAAAGTCCACCTGGTGAGGACGGATGCATTGTCTGCAATGTCTGCAATGTCTGCAATGTCTGCATTGGCTGTACTGTCTACTTTGTCTAATTAATCGATTAAGCCCAGCTTGCGGAAGATCGTGTCCACGTGCTTCAGATGCCAGGACGGATTGAACGCGTCGTCGATGTCCTCGCGGCTTAGCACTGAAGTGATTTCCGGTGTCTCCTCGATGATTTCGCGGAACTGGCGCTGTGTTTCCCAAGCCTGCATGGCGCGCGGTTGAACGGTATCGTACGCCTGCTCGCGGCTGAAGCCTTTGTCGATCAGCTTCGTCATGACGCGGCCGGAGAACGGAACGCCGAACGTGCGGCCCATATTGCGCTTCATGTTTTCCGGGAACACCGTCAGGTTTTTTACGATATTGCCGAAGCGGTTCAGCATATAATTCAGCAGCATGGTCGCATCCGGCAGGATCACACGCTCTACGGACGAATGCGAGATATCGCGCTCATGCCAGAGGGTGACGTTCTCGTAGGCTGAGATCATATGGCCGCGAATGACGCGCGACAGGCCGGAAATGTTCTCGCAGCCGATCGGGTTGCGTTTGTGCGGCATCGCGGACGAGCCCTTTTGACCCTTCGCGAAAGCTTCCTCCACCTCGCGGAATTCGCTCTTTTGCAGGGCGCGGATCTCCGTCGCGAACTTGTCGAGCGAGGTGGCGATCAGGGCCAGCGTGGCCATGTACTCGGCGTGGCGGTCGCGCTGCAGAGTTTGGGTCGAGATCGGCGCCGGGCTCGTGCCGAGCTTGCGGCAAACGAACTCCTCGACAAACGGGTCGATATTGGCGTAGGTGCCGACCGCGCCCGAGATTTTGCCGAACTGGACATTGTCCGCCGCCCGGCGGAACCGCTCCAGATTCCGCTTCATTTCCTCATGCCAGAGCGCCATCTTCAGACCGAAGGTGGTCGGCTCCGCATGTACGCCATGCGTCCGGCCCATCATCGGCGTGTCTTTGTAAGCCAGCGCTTTTTCGCGGAGAATCTCGATAAAGTTGACGATGTCTTTTTCCAAAATCTCATTCGCCTGCTTCAGCAGGTAGCCCAGCGCCGTGTCGACGACATCGGTCGAGGTCAGCCCGTAGTGAACCCATTTGCGTTCCGGCCCCAGGCTTTCCGAGACGGCCCGGGTAAAAGCGATTACGTCATGGCGCGTTTCCTGCTCGATCTCGTAGATCCGGTCGATGTCGAAGGAGGCGTTTTTCCGCAGCAACGCGACATCTTCTTTCGGAATAACTCCGAGTTCCGCCCAGGCTTCGCACGCGCAAATTTCAACCTCCAGCCAAGCTTTGAACTTGTTCTCCTCGGTCCAGATGGCCCGCATTTCCGGTCTGCTGTAACGTTCGATCATGAGTTTTGATTCCTCCAAATATTGGTTTGCTGTATAAAATCAAGTCCGTCCTGGACATCCCCGCAAAGCAGATTCACATGCCCCATTTTGCGTTTGGGAGCCGAGCCGTTCTTTCCATATAAGTGTACTTTCGGGATGACCCGAAATCCAGCCGGATCTGCACCGCCTTCCGCTTCCGCGCCCCAGCGTCCGGTAACCACCGCTTCTTTGACGGCGTCCAGATGCTCGCCCAGGACGTTGACCATAACGACCGGGGTCCGAAGGGCCGGATCCCCGAGCGGCAGATTGCATACGGCCCGAACGTGCTGCTCGAATTGCGAGGTGGCGCAGGCCTCCATCGTATAATGCCCCGAATTATGAGGACGCGGGGCGAGTTCGTTGACGAACAGTTCCCCGTTCTCCGTCAAAAACATTTCGACCGCCAGCAAGCCGACGGCTTCCATCGATTCGGCAATCCGGGCGGCCAGGCGCTCGGCCTCCCGCAGCACCGTTTCCTGGACGCGGGCCGGGACGATGGACAGGTGCAAAATATTGTCCACATGAATGTTCTCCGCCACGGGAAACGTGCTGATTTCCCCGTGCGGGCTGCGGGCAGCGATGACCGACAGTTCCTTGACGAACGGGATGAACTGCTCCAGGACAAGTTCCGTGCCCGCGCGGCTCAGCTCGGCATATGCCGGACCGATCTCCTCGTCGGACCGGATGACCCATTGGCCTTTACCGTCGTAACCGCCGGTGGCCGTCTTCAAGACCGCCGGCAAGCCCAGGCGCCGGACGGCCTCCCGCAGCTCCTCTTCGCTGCCGATCTCCGCATAAGGCGCCACCCTGGCACCGGCGGCCTCCACCGCGCGCTTCTCGCGCAGGCGATGCTGCGTAGTATACAGCAGCCGGCTGCCCTGCGGCACGTACGACTGCTGCTCGAGCAGCGCCGCCACCTCGGCGTCCACGTTCTCGAATTCGTACGTGATGACATCGGCGCGCTTCGCCAGCTCGCGCGCGGCCTCCTTGTCCCCGTAGCCGGCGACGATCTGCTCCGCGACCTGGCCGCACGGCGATTCAGGCGTCGGATCGAGCGCGATGAAGCGGTAGCCCAGATTGCTGCCGGCGAGCGCCATCATGCGGCCGAGTTGGCCTCCGCCCAGTACGCCGATCGTCGCGCCCGGCCGCACCTGACGCTCCCGCCGCTCCGCGGATACCGCCTTGCCGGAAGCCGCTTCAGCCTCGCGGGCCTTCGCCGTGCTCCCCGCCTTGCCGTCCCCCGTCTTTGTACCGGAGGACTCCAGTGAACCCAGTAACTCCCGGCGGATCATAGCGAATCACTGCTTTCCAGCACTTCGCTTGTGATTCGGTCGCGGCGGGCCTGCACCCGCTGCTGGACCGCCGGGTCGAACGCGCCGAGGATCTGCGCCGCGAGGAGCCCCGCGTTGACCGCCCCGGCCCGGCCGATCGCTACCGTCGCGACGGGGATGCCTCCCGGCATCTGCACGATGGACAGCAGCGAATCCAGCCCGTTCAGCGTCTTCGTCTGTACCGGTACGCCGATCACGGGCAGCGCGGTCTTGGCCGCGACCATCCCCGGCAGATGCGCCGCTCCGCCGGCGCCGGCGATGATGACGCGAATGCCGCGCCCCGCCGCCTCCTCGGCAAACCGGAACATCAAATCCGGCGTCCGATGCGCCGATACGACCTTTTTCTCATATCCGATCTCCAGCTCGTCCAGCACCTCGCACGCATGCCGCATCGTCTCCCAATCCGAGGTACTTCCCATGATGACAGCTACCTGTACCGACATTGTTCAACCTACTTTCCGTTTATTTTAGAGTTAAAAAAAGCCCGACCTTCAAGCGAGAAAAGGTTCTCCACCGGGAAGATCGGACCATGACGGGAATGTTGGCGCAGCCCTTGATCCGCGGAAAAACCCGGACGAAAAGACGACAAATGTCCGGTTTCCCCCTAGCTTCTCGGTAAAATGAAGCCGGGGATCACGGCTGACGCTGAATTCCTCGTAGTCCGGAAATTTACGGTTCCCGGGTAGAAACTGCCGGACCTTATTCCCGGCTTTATACGAGATTGATATATTTATTTTAATATTTAAGAAAAGAAGCTGCTTTAAGTTTACCAATCCCCTACGCCGAATGTCAACTTAAACCCGAACATTCATATGTGTAGTTTTTGGAATGTTCGTTTTTGAACAATACCTTCGACCTCCCTCTCTTTTTTTCGCGCGACCTTTCATCGTTTTATACGTATTCGTAATAGACTAAATAAGGAAAATCAAAAATGGAGGAAATCGCACATGCACTTGATTTTAGAAGATATCCTGAAGGACTACGGCGGGAAAAAGGTGCTGCGTGGTGCTGGATACAACTTCGAGCAAGGGAAGATTTACGGTCTGCTGGGCCGCAACGGAGCCGGCAAAACCACCCTATTCAACTGCCTGAGCGGAGAAACGAAAGCCGATGGCGGCAAAGCTTATCTTAAAGAGGCCGACGGAACGGTTCGGGAGCTGCGGGAGGAGGACGTCGGCTATATCTACTCGCTGCCGATTCTGCCCGAGTTTTTGACGGGATATGAATTCGTGAAGTTTTTTATGGACATCAATAGCGACAAGCTCCGGCCGGACCACGATATCGACGGGTATTTCGAGATGATGCGCATTGAACAGGAAGACCGGCATCGGTTAATCAAAAATTATTCCCACGGAATGAAAAATAAAATTCAGATGCTCCTGTTTATGATCACCCGGCCACCGGTCATTTTGCTGGATGAACCGCTGACCTCTTTCGATGTGATTGTGGCTCTGGAGATGAAAAATCTGCTGCGGGAGATGAAACGGGATCATATCCTGATTTTTTCCACGCATATCCTGCAGCTTGCATCCGATTTATGCGACGAGCTTGTGGTGCTCAATCAAGGACGCCTGTCGTCCGTTCCGTCCGAGCTGCTGCATAGTCCCGAGTTCGAACAAAGCGTAATTGATTTGCTGCAAGATGAGCCGGGAGAGGAGGGGTGAGCCTCTTGCTGAACACACTTCGTATGATCTTGAATTTGCGGGTATCCTCCTTTGCGAACATGCTCATCTATTATTTGCAAAGGCTGCCGTGGCTGGGGCGCCGCATTTCGGATCGCATCTACGGCAACCTGCGCATCAAGCGGATCGCGGCCGTCTTCGCCTTTTGTCTTAGCCTGCTCTGGGGATTCCTGGCGCATTCGCTGTACGTGGGGCTCGTGATTTTCTTTCCGGTCCGGGCGGCCGACGGGCATTTGAGTACACCGGAGCAATTGGCCTTATTTTGGCATATCTTCTTCCTATTGAGCTTCATCATCGCCGGTGTGGCCAATATCAAAATGCTGGAGCCCAAGCGGGACAAGTATATTGCGGTCAAGCTCATGAGGCTGTCCGCAACCCGATACATGCAGGCGACTCTCGGCTATCGCTACGCGGCCTTTCTGGTGTTCCTGCTGCCTGCTTTGCTGTTCTTTTCCGCCCGGCTGGGGGCTTCTCCACTGACGGGCGTCATCGTAGCCATAGCAACCACACTTTGGCGGCTCGTTTGCGAGCTGCTTCATCTTTGGATTTTCCGCCGGACCGGGACAATCCTGATCAAGCATAATCTGATCGTCTGGCTAGTGATCCTGGGCGGTTTGGCGGCGGCTTACGCGCCGCTGCAGCTGGAGTGGATTCCGGCGACCGGAACGCTCCTGATCAACGGGCCGGTCATGTTCTTGATCGCGGCGCTGGGCCTCACGGCGGGCATCCGGCTGTTCCGCTTCACGCGGTATGAGGATGCGGTCGAGGCGGCGACGAAACGGGATGATCCCCTGCTGGATCTCGGCAAGGTGATGGCTGATGCGCAGAAAAGCACCGTGCGGACCAAGGAGAGCGACTACACGGCGGAGACTCTCTCCAGCAAGGCCTTTGAGGGGAAAAAGGGATTCGCCTATTTGAACGCGATCTTTTTCGCCCGGCACCGCAGTTTGATCTATGAGCCTGTAAAAAAACGCCTAGCGGTTCTAGGCGGGCTCGGCGCGGCCGCCCTTCTCGCCGTCTTCGTGTTCCGCCAACAGGCGGCGTCTGTAGCGGCTGGGCTCGGTCATCTGCTGCCAATCCTTCTAATCGTCCAGTATTTCCTGTCCGTCGGCGAAAGAATCTGCAAGGCTTTGTTCTACCACTGCGATCTCAAACTGCTCCGCCACAGTTTCTACCGCCAGGCGGCGGCCGAGCATTTCCGGCTCAGGCTCGCCCGAATCCTCGGCCTGAACCTGCTGATCGCCGGAATTCTCGGGTTGATCCTGACGATCGTCGCGTCCGTTGCCGGAGACTTTAGCGTAAATCGGAGCAGTCTGATACTTATGTGGATATGCGTTCTTTCGCTGTCCGTCTTTTTCTCGGTGCATCATCTTTTCTCGTACTATATTTTTCAGCCGTACACCACGGAATTGAACGCCAAAAACCCGTTTTTTCTCATCTTCAACTGGGTCATTTCCATGGTCAGCGTGATCACGATCCAAATGCGGCCGGATCCGCTTTACTTTACTATAGCCGTGCTGGCGCTGAGTGTCCTTTATTTGGGATGTGCGTTCGCTCTTGTGCCCAAGTACGCTCCCCGGACATTCCGTGTGAAGTGAGCCTTGCTTGAAATGGCATCAGCCGACAAAACAGGCGTCCTCCTAGGCCGCATTTGCAAAAAAAGCCCTCCCGGGAAATGGACCGGCAATTTCCTGTCCTTTCCCGCGGAGCGGCTTCTTTTTTCTACAAAATATATAGTTATTTCACGACCAGTACCGGAATCCGGGCATGCTGCACGACATTGTGGCTGACGCTGCCGAGCACGAACTCGCGAATTCCGCCCAAGCCCCGGCTGCCAATAATAATGACATCATTGCCGTGTTTGTCCGCGTAATCCAGAATCGATTCGGCCGGAGCCCCTTGCACCATTTCCACCTTGGCGGCAACCCCGTCGGCTTCCAGCCGGCTCTTCACTTCCTCGACCGTCTTCTCGGCGAGCTCGTAGAAATCCTGGTTCACCTTGGCCGGAACGGGAGCGAAGCCCTCCGCGATATAAAAACGCGGAAAGTCAAAGGCGTGTACCACCTCGAGCGTCGCGCCGGGCGTCATCTTCATCAGCTCCACCGCTTTATCGAGCGCTTTGTTGGCCGCTTTGGAGCCGTCATAGGCCGCTAGTATTTTGGAAAATAACATAGGAAAGCACCTCACTTCTCTAGAGTATGTACTTCTCCAACCTGTCACACTTGCCAAAAACGAATGCCTCACTGCATAAAGAAGGCCCTCAAGTAAAAAAATACCCGTATAACGCGGCGTTTAAAACAAGGAGCGCAGGGATGCCCACCCTGAAGCTGACGTGCTTCGTCTTATGCCGCTTTAATTGCATGGCCAACAGTACGCCCGGCGCTCCGCCGATCGCGGCCAGCAGAAACAGCGTCTTCTCGGGAATCCGTTCCTTCCGCTGCCTGGCCCGCCGTTTGTCATCGGACATGACGATATAGGCCACGGCATTAATAAATATCAGCCAGACCAGCAAGCCCGTCCTCATTACCTTATCGCCTCCTCGTTCCCGTCGGGTTAGTTATGCGGATGCCTTCTGATTCCATTATAACGCCAACTTTTTAAATTAGGAAAATAAAATAAAGTGCTCCCCTTGCGGGGAGCGCTGCGTCTAAGACTCCTGCTTCGGAATCTCGTTGAGGTTCGGAGGATACTCGGCCTGCTTCTTGGGCTTCAGGGCGATATGCTCCTCCAGGATACTGGATTTATTCTGCCGGTTCTCGGTTTTCTCCGCTTTGTTATGCGGCATAAAATCACCTCCCGGGCTTAGGATTCCGGGCGGCCGCGGCTTTTATTCTATTCTCCCTTCTTCTCCAGCGCCGCTTTCAGGAGTTCCCCGAGATTGGAACCGAGCGATTCCTGCTTCGCATACTGCTTGACCAGCTTTTGCTGCTCCCGCTTGTTGACGTGCTTCGCATCCTTGTTCAGCGTCTCCGTAATGCCGCACGGGAGGCACTGCACGTACATGCCCGCCTTGCCTTCCTTTAGCTCCATCTTCTTATGGCACTGCGGGCAGCGCCGGTTCGACAAGCGCTTCTCTCCCGAACGCCGGTAGCCGCAGTCCTCGCTCGGGCAGACCAGCATCAAGCCGCGCTTGGATTTTTTCTCGAGGAGCCGCGTCCCGCAGTCCGGACAATGGCTGTTCGAAACATTGTGCGGCTTGTAGGTGGCCTCGCTGTTTTTTACGCCTTTGACGAGGGTCTGGGCCATCTCCCGGATTCCGTTCAGGAACGGTTCCGGCTTGCCCTGCCCTCGGGCGATCCGCTCGAGCTCCGCTTCCCATTTCGCCGTCAACTCCGGCGAGCGGAGGTCGGCGGGCGCGAGCTCGATGAGCTGCTTGCCTTTGCCCGTCGGATGCAGGCTGGGTCCCTGCCGTTCGATCGTGTCGGAGCTCACGAGCTTCTCGATGATATCCGCGCGCGTCGCCGGCGTGCCCAGGCCATGCTTCTCCATCTGCGTCAGCAGCGCGGCTTCGGTGTACCGCTTCGGCGGCTGCGTCCGGCCGGATTGCAGGCGGCACCGCTTGACGGTCAGCTTCTCGCCTTCCTTCAGCTCCGGCAGCGAGGCCGAACCGCCTTCTTCCTCGCGGTCCTCGTCGTCTTCGTCTTCGCCGTCCGCGACGGCCTGCCCGTCGTACACCGCTTTCCAGCCGCTGTCCTTGACCGTGACGCCTTTGGCGTGCAGCTTCTCCCCGTCCACGTCGATCACGACCGCGACGTTGTCGAACCGGGCCGGCGGATAGAACAAGCTGATAAACCGCCGCACGATGAGGTCGTACAGCTTGCGCTCCTCCGTGCTCAGCGTATTCAACAGCACCGTCTGCTCGGTAGGAATAATCGCATGGTGATCCGTCACCTTGCTGTCATCGACTACGCGTTTGCCCGGCTGAAGCGGCTTGCGAAGCAGCGGTCTGGCCAGCGACGCATAGGGTCCGACCGCTACGCTGGTGAGGCGCTCCTTAAGCGTCTCCACCATGTCGGAGGTCAAGTAACGCGAATCTGTGCGGGGATAAGTGACCAGCTTATGCTGCTCATAGAGCCGCTGAAGCACGTTGGAGGTCTGCTTCGCGGAGAAGCCCAGCAATCGGTTCGCATCCCGCTGCAGCTCCGTCAAATCGTAGGCCTGGGGATGCGGCACCTGCTTCTCGCTTTTGGTCAGCTTGACGATCGTTCCGCCCCGCCCCTCCAGCTTCCGCTGCAGTTGCTCGGCCCGACCCGGCTCAAAAATCCGCGAATCGCCGCCGTTTCCCCGCCATACGGCCTCAAAAGAGCCAAAATCCGCGCGGACTACTTGATACCCCTCCGACCGGAAGGACATAATTTCGCGTTCCCGCTGCATAATCATCCCCAGGGTCGGGGTCTGTACCCGTCCGGCCGACAAGGGCGAACCGAACTTGCAGGTCAGCGCCCGCGTGACGTTCAGACCGATCATCCAATCCGCCTCCGCCCGGCAGCGGGCCGATTGGTAAAGCCGGTCGAACTGCGAGCCCGGCTTCAATGAAGCAAAGCCTTCCTTGATCGCTTTGTCCGTTTGCGAAGAAATCCACAGCCGTTTAAACGGCTTGTTCCATTTCGCCATATCCATAATCCAGCGCGCCAGCAATTCGCCTTCCCTGGCCGCATCCGTCGCGACGATTAGCTCGCCGATGTCCTGGCGGCGCAAGAGCTGCTGCACCGCTTTATATTGATGGCTGCTCTCCCGCAGCACCTTGAGCTTCATTTTGCCGGGCAGAATCGGCAGGTCCTCCAAAGACCAGGTTCCGAATTTGCCGTCGTAATCCTCCGGCTCGGCCAGACCGACCAAATGGCCGAGCGCCCAGGTAACCACGTACTTGGGACCTTCGAAATGGCTCTTATGTTTTTCGCGGCTGCCCAGCACCCGCGCCAATTCCCGGCCAACAGACGGTTTTTCCGCCAGTACCAACGTTTTCATGACTGTTTGAGCACTCCCTTCTTTCCTTCATCCATTATAGCATCCCAATAAGCATCGCGCAGACTCGCCGGTGTTTTTTCGCCTAGATCATTTAAGGGTATGAGTGTATAAAAAAGGGGACTTGGAAAAAGGATACAAACCGGATATAATGTTTTTATCACCAGGTACTAATACCAGATAACAAAATTATCGAACATATGACTAAGGAGTGATTGTGAGTGAACCCGAAATCCGCAGCCCGCATCACCGCTTTGGGAACCTATGTACCCGAACGCCTGCTTTTGAACGATGATCTCGAAAAGCTCGTCGATACCAGCGACGCCTGGATTGTCCAGCGTACCGGGATCCAGGAGCGGCACATCGCCGCCGATGACGAATTCACCTCCCATTTATGCGTGCGGGCCGTTGAGAACCTCCGCGGTCCCGGCGGGGAAACCGTTGGCCTGGAGGACGTGGATTTGATCATCGCCTCCACCACAACCCCGGACTACTCGTTCCCCACCGTCTCCTGCCGCATCCAAAAGCACTTCGGAATAGAGGACGCCGGAGCCGTCGACTTGAACGCCACCTGCGCGGGCTTCACTTACGCCCTCCATATGGCGAACGGAATGATCACTTCGGGACTTCACCGCAAAATATTGGTCGTCGCCGGGGAAACGATGTCCAAAATTACGGACTACACCGACCGGAGCACCTGCATCCTGTTCGGGGACGGAGCCAGCGCCGCTTTGGTGGAGTATGCGCCGGATCAGCCGGGCTTCGAATCCGCGATTATGGGAACGCAGGGTAGCGGCGGTATCCACGTCTACCGCTCCGGCCTGTCGGCGGAGATGGACGGCGAGCCGCTGGCCGGCGAAGGCCGCATCGTTCAGAACGGCCGGGAAGTGTTCAAGTGGGCGGTCCGCACGGTCTCGGCCGGCATCGAGAAGCTGCTGGACCAAGCGCAGCTGACCGTGGACGATATCGACTGGTTCGTTCCCCACAGCGCCAATCTGCGGATGATCGAGTCCATCTGCGAAAAGTCCGGAATTCCCCTGGCCAAAACCCTCCAGAGCGTAACGGAGATGGGCAACACGTCTTCCGCGTCCATCCCCCTCGCGCTGCAAGCCGGCGTCCGGGCCGGGCAGTTGAATCCCGGCGACCGGGTGCTGCTCTATGGGTTCGGCAGCGGTCTGACCCATTGCGGGCTCCTGATCCGTTGGGGAGTAACCCCGAACTAGTTAAAACTCCCGGAACAACAGGCAGGTATATTCATATTTGCTGGAGGGATATTTGAAGACCAGCTTGATGCCTCCGCTCTGAATTTTTACCGCTTTTAGAGCGGGGGTTTTGACAAAACAACGAACCAAGCGGGAAGCGGCCCGTTGATGGCCTCTCCGGATCGCTCTGGCCAAGGCCGCACAATAAGAGGGACGACGGGCCATTTCCCGGTAGTACGGCAGAACGGCCCGGGCGATCCGCTGATGAATCCTCGGATTGAAGTGAAACTGAACCTGCCCCGGCGGAATGGTCACCCCGCACGAATAAGAGGACGACGACGGTCCGCTAAAGGAGATAAAATATCCGATCCCGTTGCTCCCCAACCCGTGGTGGGCCAGCCGCGGCGCCGCTACGCACAGCATTTTTTTCATCCCATCCAGGTCCGCGCCGACCACCGCCCGGCTCCAAGCCTCCGCAAAACGCGGATTGCAGGCGACCGTTTTGTACAAAGGAAGCATGCCCGCCGCCATCCTCTGCAGCAAATAGGCGGTGGGCGTCTGCCTTACCAGTCTTTTTCCGCGCCCTCCTCTCCTACCGCCAAGCCGATATCCAGACATGTCATATCCTCTCCTCAATGAAATTTTGAAAAGTCTTTTTAAAAAAATCGCGTCTCTTACTTCATCATATGCATAAGCCCGGGGGTACGGTTGGGCATTCCTTTCGGGTACCATGAGGCAACTGGACATTCAATAGGTTCGTTGATATGCTGGTGGCAAGAAACGAAGAGAATAGACAAGAGGAGATTATATACGCGTGCCAACGATCAGACGACTTTTGACCGAGCAGGATTTTCAGGAAGCGGTGGACCGTAAACTGTCCGTCCGTATTTTCCGCGATAACCATATGGTAGATAGCAGCACCTGCATCATCCGCTTTACCGACGACACCGTCATCACGCAAAAAGGCGTCAGCGAGCTGACATACCACCCCCGCAGCGACAGCCAATTTTTTGAGCTGAGAAAATAAGGCGGCCATTCCGGAAGACCCGCGGGCGAGGAACCGCTACGCCGGGTTGGAGACGGGTAGGGTCGGCGAGGACACGCTGGGGCAAGACGCGGGGCGGCCAGGACGAGCTGGGGCGGAGATGCGGGACGGTGAGGACGGACGCACCGTGCCCGAGTGAAGGCGAGCATGTGACGGCAGCCGGACACAGAGCGGGCGGAGACGCGGATCGGTGAGGATGAGCTGGAGCGGAGATGCGGGACGGTGAGGACGGACGCACCGTTGCCCGAGTGAAGGCGAGCATGTGACTGCAGCCAGACCATAGAGCGGGCGCGGCGAGGCGCGGGCAGTCAGTTGCTGCTCATGCCCCGCCTTTTTGAGGCAGCTTACGAAAATAGCGGCATTTTTGGGTGCTATTTTGTCGAATTTGGCACAAAAATGAGGAATAGCGGCATTTTGGGCCCTTATTTTTGGAAAATCGGGCCAAAACCTAGTTTCGGGGCCCGAAACAGGAAAATAAGGCCCTTTTTGACCGCTATTATTCCCCCGGAGCCAAAATGGGGCGAAATAACGGTCAAAAATGCCGTTATTTCGGCGGGCGGCCAGAGATTCGGCACGAAGGGCCAGAGATTCGGCGCAGGCAGCCAGAAATTCAGTGGGCGGCCAAAAAATAGCGCAGCGTGCCGGATCCCATTGCCAAGCCGCTCATTAGGGTGGCGAGAAGGACGCTATACCGAGTCCGATCCCATAAAAAAACGCAATCGCATCCCTAAAAGGGTCGCGATTGCGTTCAAAAATGACCGGCGGGATCATGCCGGTTCTTTAAGCACTTTTGGCTCAGGCTCGGCCGCAGGGGTTTCTTTTCCGTAACGGATAAAAATCCAGACTCCGCTCAATATGGCCACCCCCGCAACCAACTGGACACCGGTCAGGCTCTCCTTCAGCAAAAGCCAGGCCAGCAGCGAGGAGAAAACCGGCTCGCCCAGCACGGCCATCGAAACGGCGGCCGCACTGATGAATTTCATCAGCCAGTTGAACAGGTAGTGCCCGAACAAGGTCGGAACCACCGCGAGGAGAAGAAAAATCCCCCACTCTTTTGACGAATAACCGGTGAACTCAAACCCCTTGGCGGCGTTATAGCCCGCAAGTGTCGAAGCCGCGATGAAAAACACCCAGAAGTTGTAAACGAAGGCGCTCATATTTTTGAGCAATTGTTTGCCGAACAGCATGTGAACCGCCACGGCCACCGTGCCGAGCAGGGACAAAATATCTCCGTGCAGGGCGGTACCCGATAATTTAAAGTCCCCCGCACCTATCGCGATCGACCCGACGAGCGCCAGTCCCATTCCGGCGAGCATAGCCCGGTTTACTTTGGCTCCAAACAGGAAAAAAGAGCCTATCATCACGAGGATCGGTTCCAACGTCAAAATGACTGTCGAACTGGCCACCGTCGTTAGCCGCAGCGAGCTCATCCAGAGCAAAAAGTGGAGTCCCAGCATCACACCAGACAACAGCAGGCCTCGCCATTGCTTGGCAGTGAGAGAGAATATTTCCTTGCGGTACTTCCAGACGAACGGCAGCATCAGCAAGCACGTCAAATAAAGACGGTACATGCCGACGACGGACACCTCCGCGGCGGACCAGCGAATAAAGATCGATGAGAAAGAAATCGCAATGATTCCGATAACGTAAAGAAGCTCAAATGAAACAGATGACTTGGTACTCGATTTCATGGTGGTGCTCCTTGCTCTTTTGAATGTGTCGGCGACGTTTTTAAAAATTACAGTAAAGTCAGGCAGACCGAACCTAATTATAGTCTAAAGGCCAGGCGGTGTGCTACATTGAAAATAACTTTCACCTTTGTATCGAAAAAAAGCCATTTACTTAATGGAATGAAAAGGAGAGCCTGAACTCATATGACCGATCCCATCGTAACGCCAAAATGGGTCCTGGCCCGTATGTACGAGCCGGACCTCGTGATCGTTGACTGCCGGTTCACGCTGGGCCGTCCGGACGCCGGCCGGGAAGCCTATGCGGCATCGCATATTCCCGGCGCGGTTTTTTTGGACCTGGAGGCGGACCTGTCCGCTCCGGTCCGTGAACATGGCGGCCGCCACCCGCTGCCGGCGCCCGAGCAGTTAGCCGCCCGTCTCAGCCGGGCCGGCATCGGCAACGCCCACCGCGTCGTCGCCTACGACGACCAGGGCGGCATGTACGCAGCGCGCCTGTGGTGGCTGCTGCGCTGGCTGGGCCATGACGACGTGTACGTCATGGACGGCGAGTTCGCCGCCTGGCAGGCCGGCGGCTTCCCGGTGACCGACGCGCAGCGGACCGCGGTGCCGGCCGCGTTTGTGCTGAACGTCCGCGACGAACTGATCGCAGACGTGGACCAGGTCCGCCGGGCGCTCGGCGATCCCGGCGTCCTGCTGGTGGACTCCCGCGAAGCTTCGCGCTATGCGGGAGTCCAGGAACCGATTGACGCAAAAGCCGGGCATATCCCCGGCGCGGTCAATCGGTTCTGGAAGGACGTGCTGGATGACCAGGGGCGTTGGAAAGCGGAAGCTGCGCTCCGCGAGCAGCTCACCCCGGTCATCCGGGCGCTCGACGACGGACGCGACGCCGTCGTCTACTGCGGATCCGGCGTCAGCGCCTGTCCCAACGTGCTGGCGCTGTACCGGCTGGGCTACCCGCAGGCGAAACTCTATGCGGGCAGTTGGAGCGACTGGATTAGCTATGAGAACAATCCTATCGCAAAGGGAGAAGAACGCTAAAAGTTGGAATTGTAGAAGCCCGCGCCCGACGCGGGCTTTTCTTTTTAGATAGCGCCTGGCAGACGCACCGCTCCCCCCCCCGTCGCTTGGACAAACTCCCATAGCAATCGAGCAACCCCGGAAGAACCAGCGCGATTATCCGAAAACAAAAAAGGACAAGAAAATGACCCGTTACGGAAGTCACCCTTGTCCCGAAAATGAGATCGTCCATGTCTATTCACTGTTTCTCTCCATTCTAGTTGTAGTTATTTGTGTTTTTTTTCACATTTTATTTAACATCAATTTACAGTAAGTTCGTGCCCGGTGATTTCTAAAGAATAATTGGCCGAATCTTCAACACCATAAACGCCAATATAATAAGTTCCTCTAGGAGGATTAGATAAACTAAAGAACTCATGTGGCGGTCCGTCGTTTCTACGAATCCAGTAAGAAGATGGATCCCCTTGGTACGGATTTGATCCAGGTGCCCAAATCACAAGATCCAGATTTTCCGCCTTTTCATTTAAAACTAGCAAGGTGGCATTTAAATCAGCAGCACTTGAATTGACTCTTATAGCATATAAATCCACGTTTCCTTTTTGAACGCTCCCATTAGGTACTCGAATATAGGTCCGATGCGTGTCAAAACTCCCGGATGATTCTTGAGCAGCATCTTTGATAGACTCATATGCCAGTACTCTTCCATTGCCGTAGTTTTTATCGAAACCATCTTCTCCCATATCCGTTACTGTAAAATTAATGCTAGATGAAACTCCACGGGCATAGGCGGCATCATACATCAGCGCAAACACACCTGAAACCATCGGCGTAGCCATGGAAGTGCCAGAAAGTGTCACATATTCCTTCCCCGTATTGGCTGCAGCAGCCCGAACATTGTGACCCGGTAGTACTACGTAAGGGCCTTTATTATAGGATACATTTTCATCAGCTCCGCGAGAAGAAGTCTCTGCTAGTCCCCAGCCTCCTTCATAAGGGTCTTTAATATTTCCGACTGAGGTAGAGGTGTATTTAGCGTAAGTCGATAAAGTGTCGTAATAAGGTTCATCGTTCCCCTCATTTCCGGCTGCTACAAAAACCGGGACACCGCGTGCTTTAATTTTATTTATCGTGTTAATAACTTCTTTCCTGCTTTCATATGATGCTGTAGTTCCTATACTCATATTAACAACATCAATGCTATATCGATCTAGATTTGCTAAGATCCACTCTAAGCCTTTTAATGTATCTCTGGGATCACCGGTTTGACCTACTCCCGGTAAAGTTTTTACACCTACTAAAGCTGCGCCTGGAGCTACCCCTTCTTGTACTCCCGGATCTCCTTCTCCAGTTCCGGCGGCAATGCTAGCTACATGGGTACCATGCCCGCGATCATCATAGGGCTTGGTTTTTCCGTTAACCGCGTCGTACCAAGCAATAACTTTACCACCGTCCAAATCTACATGATTAGCATCAATTCCGGTATCTACAATGGCTATGACTACATCTAGAATAAACATTTTCATTTCCATCTAAATCACCTGTTACCTTAAAGTCCTTCCTTGCCTTTTTGACGCCGATCATGTCAGTAGACGAATTAAGGTTGATACCGATTTCCCCCCCCCCCTTCAGCCGCTTTATCGGGAACTATATAATTATTAATCGAGGCTATTACAAGAACCTCTTTTAGCATCTCAAGCTTGACCAGTTGCTCGTAGTTGATATTTTCAATAAGATAAGAGCTGATTTTTCTCTTTGTTAATTCTAAAGAATTTCCAAATAACTCCTTGTACTTCTGTTCAAACTCCTCGTCGGTATAATCGAAATGTACCAAAACCTCTACATCAAAGGTGGTCTCCTTATCTTTATTTAATTCTAATTCCTCTCTCAACATATGAGTAATCTTTGACTCAGGCTCCTCATCCTTCTCGAAGTTTTCCTCCTCAGTTAAAACAGGTAATTTAAATGTTTGTGTTTCTTTTTGCACACTCTGCTCATCAATCTGCTTTAAAATCAACTTCTCTTTATCCATGACGAGCCCATTTCCATCTGCATTAGCTTGAATTGTTCCGGACTGTGTCATCCCGCCAAAAACAATGGAACCTGCCAGAAGTAATGTAACCGTTTTTTTAGCATGCTTGCTTTTCTCCTTTCATAAGTTAATTTACTGACAAGATTTTAACTCCACGTTCATAATTGACTCTTGAATCCCGCCGCCCATAGACCGCCTCCTTTTGTTACCGTATTGGAGTAAATGATTTCACCTACCTGTTGTAGAATTACATATTTTTACTTTATTTACAGTTGATTCACGTCGAAAAATTGTGTCCAAAATTTTACTTTTTTCTAATGACGCACCCTCTCCCCAATTTGTTGCACAGAAAAAGGCCGATTCCCCAGAAAATCTTCCTGTTTGAACCGTCTACAAAGACATTCAAGCAACTCTCTCGCTTAATTCAACAGCCGGCCAACAAAGCGTTGCTATGTCTTCAAGATCACGGGAATAAACGGAACCCGGAGGCCCGTTTTTTCGTAGTAATATATGGACTTTGATTGTGGTAGGGATTTCCATGTTGTCCTACCCTTAATAGAATAAGCAAAATGGAGATGAACCGATATGGCAGACCATCCAACCAGCAAGGATATTTTTCGAGAATGTTGTTCCAGAATCGCTGCGGCCTGCGAGTCTTGCGGATTCAAGTACTATAAATCCAGGAGAAGCATGGTCAAACAAGTGGGCCCCTTCACGGCCGAGGTGCGTTTTTCGAGTCATAATTCCAATGTGGCCGGAAGTTATTTGGAGTTTAACACCGATTGCCGAATGATAAATACGGCCAGCGGAAAAACATACTGGTATATCAGCTTGAGCAGTTTCCGAGACAAAGGCAAGGTATGGAATCTGGCTAAAGAAGTCACCCGAGAGCGGGAACTGGCGGAAATTATCACGTTGATTCAAGACAAGGTTGTTCCTTTGGTGGACAAGTATGGTACGAATCTTGAGGAGGTACTTGAGGAAGCCATTATGACCGGATGGTTTTTGCCCCAGGCGAATCCTATGGAGTTTTATGTGATCGACATCATTGACCTGGTCGTTGATTTCGGCTCACCGGAACAGATCAGTGCATGCGCGCACCTATACATCCGCCATTTACCTGAGGATCTACAAGAGACATTCCGAAAAGACTTTGAAGCCTATCAAAGGGAGGAAAAGGCTGCATCCACAATCGCATTCCGTAAATTGATCCCTCTTATGGTGGAGAGAAATATTTCTTTGCCGCAGTAATCCAAAGGATACTATATA
Organism: Paenibacillus sp. alder61; assembly: GCF_020179875.1. NCBI lineage: Bacteria > Bacillati > Bacillota > Bacilli > Caryophanales > Paenibacillaceae > Paenibacillus > Paenibacillus sp. alder61. The sequence goes on along the minus strand of NZ_JAIUDG010000005.1, from coordinate 95,234 downwards.
AGTTGAACTAAAGAATTGGCGTTGGGCAAGGATATGATGGGTTTCGGGATATACGCTGCCAACATCCACAATTGTAGATATAGGATTCCGCCGTCGGAGTCTACAACATTAACGGGAAAATCTCCTGTTAATGTACGGCTCTTGGCTCTTCCAGCGGATTTAGCTGGAAAAGCTCCATCTATTTCGCGGCCCTATTGCCGGAATACACAATTTCAGGCGAATTAACGGGAGGTTTTCCAGCTAATTCGCCTCTGCAGCCGCATACGTACCAAATTAACGGGAAGAATTCCCTGTAATTCAAACCAGACATTTAGTTTCAGATCAAGAGTGTGAAAAGAGCCCTTTACACCGCTGTCTAATATGCAAATCAATAGTTGAACCTAATATAGTTCCGTTTTGGAGCGGTTTCCACACGGATACAGTGAGCACTTTTTCAAAAGATAACATCCAATCCGTATTAAGCCCACGACCATCAAGAGCCCCGCGAACTTCCAACTCCAAAAAGATGCAAATCTGCAGGTATTTAAACCGATCGGACGAGGATATGCGAAAATAGATGCAAATCTGCAGGTATTTCTAGTGAATTTAGAGATAGGAGCCGGTTTCGTCAAAAATTGCTGCAGATTTGCAGGAATTTTCAAATTTGGGGTCCAAACAAGAAAAAAACATGCAGATTTGCAGGAATTCTATGTTAATCAAGGTAGGTTCGCTCAAGGTTGTCTGACGAGGCTGGGGCACTAGGCAAGGACCGCAGACTGTCATATACTGCGGCCCAGCGGCCCAGTCGACCCAGCGTCTCCGCCTATCCAAACGTTTTTGGCTTTGGAAGAGGCCGGCTTCCTTCCACATCCGACGGCGTCCATCCTTTTGTCATATTTCAGGACCTATAATGCAACCGCACCTCGCCGCTTGCTTCCGCGTGATAGCAGGTAAAGTCCATAACCGATAATATTTGTTAACAGAAACAGTGCAATCCAGCCTATATTGCCTTTCCCTTCATAATAAGCATTCATCCCCGCCCAGACCGTAAACAGCAGGCAGTAGCCGCCGAGCAGGAACAATCCCAGACTGTAGAAAAAGGTATAATTGAAATACGTGGTCGCCACGCTGACGATGAAAGAATTCTCGTCAATCGTCTGAGGCTGCTCCGTGGCTGAATGGCCATGGCCAGCTTTAGAAAGGATCCTGGTGTGGATGAAAAAATGGGATTTCGGCAAGGAGTCGCCTTCTCCTTCGGATTCCATATGAGGCGAACGGAAATAATTGAGCCATTGTTCCGCCTCCGGATCGGCTGCATACATAAACAGTCTGGGAGACGCATTCTTCTGATAGTAAGCGCGCTCGACGCTAATTCCTTTTACCCCCCAGGTGTCTTCCACCCAGGCTTTCAGTTTCTCCTGAAGCGGCTGGGATAGCGAGGTGGTACCGGGAGTGCTTAATTCCTGCCCCACCATTTGATAGGCGTCTTCAGTAAACTTTGCTACCGTCCGCTCATTCCATACACCGATGATCAATCCCAGGCAGATGGCAGACAGAACCAGTAAGGTAAGTGCACTGCGGAGTACGCCGGCGGCAAAACGCCTTTTGACGGTGTAGATTTTCTCCAGCTCGCGCTTGACTTCCCCGGCTTCGCCAAACTGCGACAACGCCATAGTTACCGCCTGCTGCTCGTTGATCCCGGTATGCATGTGCTCCAGAACCCCCGAGATCAGGTTGGCTGTCATCTCCTCGCGAAAGTCATTGATTTCCGCAGCGGGTTCTTTCATCAGTCTGCACAGTTGGTCGACATATTCCGTAATCCGGCGGGTGGATTCAGTGGTTAAGCTCATCGTTTTCATCATCGGTCCCCTCCTAGTAATGTATCTATAATGTTGCGGAACACCGCCCAGCTCCGCTGGTTTTCCTGCAAGCGTGTTTGCCCTTCCGGCAGCAGCCGGTAATATTTACGCCGTCCGCCGCCGCTCGATTCATCGTCTTCTCCCCAGAAGGCCTCCACCAGACTCTGCTTCTCCAACCGCTTAAGCGCCATATACAAGGTGGCTTCTTTAATATCCATCGCGCCGCCGCTTACCTCGCGCACTTTCTTGGCAATTTCATACCCGTACATCGGCTTGTCCTGAAGTAGACTCAAGAGAATGACATCGATATACCCCTTCAACATCTCTTTGTCGAAATTCAAAAAACTATTCACCTCTTTCAAATACTTCGTACCATTTAACTACCTCGCATTACGAAGTATATCGTATAATAGTTTTTGGTAAAATACAAGTCCGCACATAAAACGTAAAACCAAAGAGGCCCTTGCCGGACGCACAAAAAAAAGCCCACGCTATCGCGGGCTCTTCGTCTTAAAGATCATGTACAGCAAATTTCCGAGTATTCGATTCCGTTCCTCCGCTCAAGCCTCCTCCTCCGCCACGCCGAGCGCGAGATTTCGCTCCTTGAACTTCGGATTATGGGAGGAGACATACGCCATCCTGTACGCCTCCGGCTCCAGGTACTGCTTGGCGCTGTTCACCGCCAAGGCGGCATCGGTAAACGCCCCGGCGATCAAGTGCAGCTTGCTCGCATAACTCGCCACGTCGCCGGCCACAAATACACCGGGCAGATTGGTCGCCAACCTTTCGTTAGCTTGAATATCCCACTCTCCCATATCCAGCCCCCAGTTAACGATATTGCCGAAGTCGCCGCGAAGACCGTGATTTACGATCACGGCGTCCACGTCAATCCGCATCGAAGTGTCCGCCAACTGGCCTTCTGAAGTCACCTGGGCGATGGATACCGCCTCGATCGCCTTGCCGTCCGTATTGCCGTGAAGCTGCTTTACGGCATAAGGCGTAAGGACACGGGCGGACGACGCCATCATCCGTTTCACAATGCGCTCATGTCCGCCAAAATGCTCACGGCGGTGAACGACGGTTACGCTTGCGGCGATCGGCTCCAATTCGTTCGCCCAATCCACAGCGGAATCCCCGCCGCCGGAAATGAGCACCCGCTTGTTCCGGAATACCTCCAGTTCCTGCACGGTATAATGCAGGTTGCTGACCTCATAGCGCTCGGCTCCCTCGATCTCCAGCTTTGCCATCTTCAGCACCCCCCGCCCCAACGCAAGGATCACCGTTTTGGTCCAATGCCGTTCGCCCGTTTCCGTCTTCAGCAGCATCGTTCCGTCATCCAGACGCTCGAGCCCGCAAACTTGCTGTCCCAGCACGATCGTAGGATCAAACGTCATCGCCTGATCGATCATTTGCCGCGTCAAACGTTCACAGCGCACGGGCGTTACTCCCCCCACGTCCCAGATCATTTTCTCCGGATAAATCAGCGTCCGGCCGCCGAGCTCTTCCTTCGCCTCGATCAGCTTGGTCTTCATATCCCGCATCCCGCTATAGAATGCCGCATACAGCCCGGCGGGCCCGCCGCCGATAATCGTCAAATCATAAAGTTCCAAATCATGCACGTTAGGTTACCTCCCGCTTGTCATCAAGATCTTTCATTTTCTCTATCCATCGATCCGACTCCCGGTCAACACGGCCGCAAAGAACGGCCTTAAGTTCCGAATTGGGCCCGGTGCAGGCGGCTGTATACGCCGCCGGCCTCCACCAGCTCTTGATGCCGTCCCTGCTCGGCGATGCCTTGATCGGTTACGACCACGATGCGGTCCGCCTCTTTGATCGTGGCCAGCCGGTGCGCAATGACCAGCGTCGTCCGTCCATTCGCCAGCTCGGCAAGCGACTGTTGAATCGCCAGCTCCGTTTCGGTATCAAGCGCCGAGGTCGCTTCATCAAGGATCAGAATCGGCGGATTCTTCAAAAACATTCGGGCAATCGCCAGACGCTGCTTCTGACCGCCCGACAGCTTCACGCCCCGCTCGCCGATCATCGTATCCAGCCCTTGCTCCTGGGCGCGGATAAATTCATCAAGCTTCGCCCTCCGGGCGGCTTCCCACACCTCTTCATCCCTTGCGCCGAGCTTGCCGTACAGGATGTTGTCGCGAATCGTCCCCGCAAACAGGAACACATCCTGCTGCACAATACCGATTTGTCCGCGCAGCGATTCCTGGGTCACGCAGCGGATATCCACGCCGTCGATGCGAATGGCGCCGCTATGCACTTCGTAAAAACGCGGCAGCAGGCTGCACAGCGTGGTCTTGCCCGCGCCGGACGGCCCGACGAAAGCCACCGTTTCTCCCTTGCGGATGACCAGGTCAACCCGGTTCAGCACCTTTTTGTCCTCTCCATAGCCGAAGGAGATGTGGTCGAAGTGAATTTCCCGCTGAAACGGCTGCATCTCTGCGGCGTCCGGCGCATCCTCGATGTCCGGCTCCGTATCCAGCAACTCCGTATAGCGTTTGAAGCCGGCAAAACCCTGCGGATAGCTTTCCACTATAGCGTTGATCTTCTCGATGGGCCGGAAGAACACTTGGGTCAGCAGCAAGAATCCGACAAATTCGCCGTAAGACAATCGCCCCTGAATGACGAACCAGGTTCCGCAGACCATAACAAACACCGTAACAAAACGCATCATCATATAGCTGATGGAGCCATTGCGGGCGATCAGCTTGTAGGAGGCCAGCTTCGTCAACCGGAAACGCCCATTGTTCACAGCGAATTGCGCTTCCTCGTGGGTCTCGTTGGAAAAAGCCTTAACGACGCGAATTCCTCCCACGCTATCCTCAATCCGCGCATTAAAATCGCCAATATCGCTAAATAGCTGGTCGACCGCTTTCGTCATTTTTTTATTAAAATAAATCACGACCCAGACGATGCCCGGCACAATCACGAAAGTCAGAAGCGCCAGCTCCCAGTTGATGAACGCCATCAGTGTAAAGGAACCGGCGAGCGTCATCACGGCGATGAACAGATCCTCGGGTCCGTGGTGCGCCATTTCGCCGATCATGTTCATATCGTTCGTCAGCCGGCCGATCAGGTGACCGGTTTTGGTATTGTCGAAGTACCGGAACGACAGCTTCTGGATATGGGAAAACAATTTGCGGCGCATATCCGTCTCAATATTGATGCCGAGCATGTGGCCCCAATAGTTGACGATATACATCAGCACCGCGCTCAGGATATACAAGGCGATAAGGGCGATGGAAGCCAGCAAAATGACATTCCACTTTCCTTGCGGCAGCAGATCGTCGATAAACATATTAACGGCCATCGGAAAGGCCAGCTCCAGCAGCCCGGCGATAATCGCACAGCTAAAATCGAGCAGAAACAAACCTCGGTAAGGTTGGTAATAGGAGAAAAATCTTCGGATCAATCGAAATCTCACTCCTTTCCTGTTGTTATAACCCTTATGATTATGATAATCATTATCAATAAATAATCAGACGTATGCCTTTTTTTCAATAAATTAGCTGTACTCTTTATTTAGGCGGTAATCTTTACTTAAACAGGTCCGGATACATCTCTTTGGCCAAAATCCCAATTCCGTCCAGGGTATTGTACCCATAGCCGAACATGTAGTTATAATCCATGGCGTAGATTTGTTTGTTTTTAATGGCTTTCATGCCGGACAATTTGGGATTGGCGTAAAGCCCGTCCTTGATCTTATCCGGGCTCGTGCCGTTGCTGATGCTCCAATCCGGAATAATCAGCACATCCGGGTCGGCCTCGATCAGCATTTCTATATTCCCCTCGCCCGTCTGATCCTTCAACGCGTTGTCCAATTTGATCATATTCATCGCCCCGTTAAAGAACGTCTCCCCTTCCAGCGTCAATACGCTCACCTCTTTGGGATCGCTCATGTGAAGGTAAACATACGTCTTGTTCTCCGTAATGCCGCTTAACTTGGAAATGACCGCTTCTTGCCGGCTTTTGAGCTCCTGGGCGAATTCTTTTGCTTTGTCCTGCACTTCAAATATCTCGCCCAAATTTTTAATATCGTTATAGATGGATTCATACGTCCCCCCGGCTACGGAAGATTCAAGGACATATGTACGAATTCCCATTTCGTTAAGCGTATCTACGGTACCGACGCCCCAGTCGGCATTGTCGAACAGCCCGCCCCGGCCCATGACCAGATCCGGATTCGTTCCCATCGTTACTTCTTTGCCCACATATCCGTCGCTAAGAATGTTCAGCTTGGCGTACTCCGCTTCCACCGCTTTGTCCGGCTGCCCGAAACTGGCGCCTACCCCTACGATTTTGTCGGCCAAGCCCAGATGCAGCAGCAGTTCCGCGGACGGCCGGGTGTTCGCCATGATGCGCTCGGGAGCTTTGTCGAAGACTTGATCTTTTTTCTCCCAAGTGGTTCCGCCCTCCGTCTTTTTGAAGTTTTGAATCGTTACAGGGTAATGACTTGGCGTTTCGGATTCCGCTACAGGTGAACCGCTTTTCGCCGAACCTCCGCATGCCGCCAATGTCAACATGAGGGTCAAACCGATCCCCAAAACTAAAATTCTTTTCACTTTCCTTCCTCCATTCTTAAATTCCATAAGCAAAGCCGAGTCCGTTCGTTACCGGATTGATGTAAGTCTGGCACTTGACTTGATACAACGCCTCGATAACTTCAGGGGTGAGCACCCTATTAGGGATGCCGTGCGCATACACTTCCCCGTCTTTGATGGCGTATAAATAATCACAATAATGCGCTGCCATTTCCAAATCGTGCAAAGCAGCCAGCACACCTATTTTTAATTCCTTGACACAGGTTAAAATTTCAAGCTGATAGCGGATATCCAAATGATTCGTCGGCTCATCCAGAATCATAAATTCAGGCTGCTGGGCGATGGTCCTTGCCAAAATCACCCTTTGCTTTTCCCCGCCGGATAAGGACAGGTAGCTCCGCTCCCTGTAATCGAGCAGACGGGTTCTGGTTAATGCGTCCTCGACGATCCTGTAGTCTTCCTGTTTATCCGACTCCAGCATCCGTTTATGCGGCGTTCTGCCGAGCATCACCATTTGCTGTACGGTCAAATCGAAGTGCATTTCGTTAAACTGGCCGACGACGCCCAATCGCTGCGACACTTTTTTTTCGGATGATTTCAACACGTCCAGCTCATTCAGAAAGACGGATCCCCTTTGGGGAACCAGGCTTTTGTAGATGCTTTTTAACAGCGTCGATTTCCCGCACCCGTTCGGGCCGATCAAACCTACGAACTGCCCGGTTTTGACCTGAATCGAAACATTTTTTACGATCTCTTTTTTGCCGAGCCTGATCTCCATTTCCTTCGCGGTCAATTCCATGCTTTTTTACCCTCCGAAATTGTAGCCTTTTTTAACAATCATGTAGATAAATAACGGCGAACCGATAACGGAAGTGATGATGCCGATAGGCAGTTCGACATTATGAATTAGCGTCCTTGACAAGATGTCGGCCCAGATGAGAAACAGCGCCCCCAATAGCAGGGTACCCGGCATTAACCGTTTATGATCCGCTCCGAACAAGCCTCTGCATATGTGCGGAACGATAAGACCGACAAAACCGATCATCCCCGCATACGCTACCATCGTTCCGGTAATCAGGGCGGTGGCCACCAAATACAATTTGCGATAACCGCTCAGGTTGATACCGAGAGTTACGGCGGCTTCATCGCCAAGCAGCATCGTATTCAGGACCCGGTGTTGAAAAAGAAACATCGCGCAGCCCAGCAAAACGACCACGGCCATGATCGGCGTTTTCTCCCAACTGGACGAAGCGAGACTCCCCATAGACCAAAAAGTAACGGTTTTGATCCCTTCCGTGTTGTTGGCAAAATAAATAATCAAACTCGAAAATGAACCGCACAACGCGCCGACGACAACCCCGGACAGGACAAGCTTCACCGATGTGGCTTTTCCTCCTATACTGGATAGAACCAACACCGCTAACGAGGTGATCATGGCGCCGGCGAAGGCTCCGAATGCGATGCCGAACTGCGACAAAAACGCGCCGCTTCCAAATCCGACCAGAATCGCAAACGTGGCTCCCAACGATGCCCCCGAAGAAATGCCGAGGATGTACGGATCGGCGAGCGGGTTTTGCACGACAGCCTGCATGACCGTCCCGCACAACGACAGCCCGATGCCTATAAGAAGGGCGAATATAATCCGCGGTGCCCGCACTTGCAAAATAATGTTCAAGTAAGATTCGCTTTCGATATGTTCCAGCGAACCCAGATGACCGTTTGTCATGGCATGAAGCAAAATCTCCATCGCCTGGCTGAAGGGAATGTGAACCTGTCCAATCGATACCGAATATACCGCGGACAACAAAATCATGCCGATCAAAACGAAGATCATCGCAAAGTAGAGGCCCCCTGTTTTTACTCCAACCGGCTTTGATAGCGTTACACTTGTACTCGCACTCGCGCTCTCACTTTTCATATTCCTAATTCACCTCCCTGCATTCATCTCTATATGAAAATGATTCTCATTCTCATAACGATAATATTACGAGAATATATTTTAAATTACAATCAAATATTTTCCAAAAATAAAAACAGCCCTTACTTCAGCGTAAGGGCCGTCCTTTGGTTACCATGGGTAACCATGGTTTTTATGACTCTGCCACAATTAATTTTTGGAGATCAGTACGATTCGCGACACTTTCTCATCGGCCAGCTTCTTGGTCGTTTTGCCGTCTTCGCCCATCCAATACAACCGGCCGTTATCGCCCGCATTGACATAGAAGACCCCTGCCACATCTTCTTTATACACGCAGAGATCCCACTCCACGCCCACCATCTTGGTCAGGGTCAAATCGGCATTCAGCACATAAGCGCCGCTCTCGGCAAACAAGGCCGTCGATCTGACTTTGCCGCCGCTGGTCAAATTCCGTACATACCCCACATCGGTCAAAGGAATCGCCTTGGTGCTCGCCACTTTGCCGTTCGCCAGCGTACTTACATAGGCTTTGCCTTTTGCGTCGACATAAACGAATTTATTCCCGCCCAGGGCGGCGATTTCGTAAATCCCGGTTTGGTTCAGTTGGATGTTCTTGCCCGACTTGTCGATCAGGAAGCCCTTGGATTTGGAATAATCGTAGCCATCACCGGAGCCGGGAAGAACCCCTTTGTTGTACAAGTAATGATCGCCCGCCCACATTCCGGAAAACACGGCGTTCGCGTCCAATGGAGCTTTGGCATTCAAAGCCTTGGCTGTTCCGCCCGCAGCCGGCATCGAATAAAGCACCATACTGTTGAGGGAATATTGGGTTTCCATCGGTTTGGTATCCACCATGAAGTAAAGGGTGTTGTTTTCCTTATGTAAGTAGTAAGAAGATGAAAGCGCACCCTCGGCGATCCACTGAACCGTTCCGCTGCCGTCCGCCGATTTGGCCGCAACCCAGATGGTTCTGCCGTTTTTGAGCGCATTGTAGTATACTTTGCCGTCCAGCACAGTGAACTGAGGATGCTTGGTGTCGGCCATGTCGGCAATCAGCGTGCCCTCTTCTACCTTCTTGGCTTCCGCAGGCACACGATAGATGCGTCCTTTATCGTCCATACAGTAAACGAAATTGCCCTCGGTGGTAAAGTAAAGAATGTCATGATCCCCGCCAAAGTCGGCAGCCTTCGCTTTGGAATCCACCATGGACAATTTAAGCAAGGTGAGCGATTTCTCATCAAATAAATGGAACAGATAATCGCCCGCCGGCTTCAGTTCAACGCCGAAGAAATTTTCGCGGATTAGCTGGGCGGGGCTGCCGTCCGTCCGTACCCGGTACAAATCCCCGTCAGATACATAATACACATAGGCATCCGTTGACGAAGCCTCGGCGGCTTGCGCTTTCGGAGCGGCCGCAGCCGCTCCGGTAAAGGCCAGCAGGACGGCCAAAAGCGGGAGCAGCATTTTTCTGGTAAATTTGACATAGCTGTTCATTCCCATTCTCCTTCTTCTGAAAAGAATATATGTATAAAAGACTATACTTCTCTTTTATCGGAGACAGCTGTGTATATTTTCCATAAGCCTTTAGACCCATATTTTACCTGAAGCAAAAACTATAACCTCAACATCCGCCCGCAGCCCGACAGCTTTACCGAATTATTACTTGAAGTGCTTAATTTCCAGGTTGCTGAATACCGCCGTTCCCCCTTCGGCAAAGAGCGTGATGCCCAAGTCGTTCCGTTCGGGAAAGATAAGATTGGAGAATACCACGGAACCGTCATTCACATAGACCTCAATGCTGGTCTTATCCACCAGTATTTTCAGGTGTGCTTTATTGTCGGCGGGATGAAACGGAGCTTGACTCTCCAAATAACGGCCGTTCAGGTCGGGATGCCCGGTATATGACCGGTTCACATAAGCGTACCCGCCTTCCGTGTAAATCCCGACATCGGCATGACGGCTCCCATCGGCGGATTCCCGGAGCCTGAATCCTACATTCTTTATGGCTGTCCAGGAAATGTCGGCATCCAGCTGATAGGAATCGCCCGAAGCCAGTAGGGTTCGGGAGCCGTTGACAGTGATCGGTTCGAACGATTCCCGCGAAACCACGGATTCATCCAAGGCGTCTACCGGCTTGGAAACCAAGCGATACTCTCCTTCCTTGGACTTTCTGAGTTCAATTTCCCGCACGATCGAGTCCATGCCGTTGTAACCTTCCTTTAGCGTGGGCGTACGATTGGCGTAACTCCAGTTGTTCATCCAGGCCAAGGCATACCGGTGACCGGTCTTGTCGCTGTCCGTTCCATCCTCGAACGTCACCGCCCCGTACCAGTCAAATCCGTAATCCAGCCACCCGGGCTCAGGACGGTCCGGCATAAACTCCTGGCCGTCAAAGCTCCCCGTCCAATAAGCGTAAGTATTGGGCCGTCCCGTTGAAATGCCGTTGGCGCTAACCCCAAGCACCCACTTATAGACACCATCGTCCGCTCTCATCATGAATAAATCCGGGCATTCCACCAGACCGATATTATCCGTGCGGAAATCGCCGGTATAACGCCAATCTTTCAGGTTGGCCGACTCATAGAAACCCACTTTCGTTCCCTCCGCCAAAACCATGGCCCATTTTCGGGACCGGGGGTCCCAGACGACCTTAGGGTCTCTGAAGTCTTTTTTTCCCGGATTCTTAAGCACGGGTTGGTCCCCGTAGAACTTGAACGTCTTCCCCCGATCGGTGCTGTACCATAAAAATTGCTCCTGTCTCCCGCCGTTGGCGGAGGGCTGTGTCACGATCGCAACCAACGCACCCTTGCCGAATCCGGCCGTCCCCGACTCGTCCACGACAACCGAACCCGACCAGGGGTCGCCGTTCCGGTTCGTATATTTGGGAATCGCCACACCCTGATCCTCCCAGTGGATCAAGTCCGAGGAGACGGCGTGCCGCCATTCCGTGCCGTTACCGTTAGGGTAATCACGGTTATACAAATAATAGTAATGATACTTCCCGTCCAGATAGATAGGTCTCTGCGGATCGTTCTTCCATTTGTCCGGTACGGTGAAATGGTAATTTGCCCGCAAGCCTTGTTCGGGAACGAGCGATTGAGCTTGCGTTTCCGTTTTCTGCGCGTTCTTCTGCGTACTCGTCATCATCGGAACCTGCACGGTTAAGCCAAGAGCCGCCAAACAACCGCCGCAAACGGCCCACGTCACAAGTTGTTTTTTCATTCGGTTCTTCATGTTGCTGTTCATAAGGCCCCTCCCCGCTTGTAAAAATAGTAAAGAAAATGCCAATATCATTGACATTTTCTTTACGTACACCCTATTGGAGAACGGGTTTATTTCACCGTCAATTGTCCTTGTTCAAGGATACTGTCCTTCACGACGGATGTTTTGGTGCCTTTAATGTTGACGAGGAAGCTTGGCGCGAAGGTGGAATGATGATCCTCGAAAAAGCCTCTGTTCGTCATGTAACTCGTAATGACCACGTTGTTACCTTGAACTTGCGGAACCGCAAAATGCGCATAGGTCCATGTCACGTCTTTGGGATCAAGATCCTGATGCAGCACCAGTCCGGTCCCGTTCAACGGCTTGTAAGGCCCGGTCAGGGAATTGGATACGTAGCCGAGCATATAGATATCTTCGGCGTCAATGCCGTCCACAAACATTTTGGCGCCTCTTGTATCGGTGAACAGATACCATTTCCCGTCCAATTTAAAGATGTTGGGGCGCTCGATTTCGTCCGTTACGGTATTTGATGCGATGAGCGGCTTCATGACCTGTTTTAACGTGTAATCGTCGTTCAGTTCAATAATCCCCAGAGCGCCGTTGGCCAAGGAAATGCCTTTCTTGTCCGGACTTTGCGACAATTTCTCCCGCTCGGCTCTGAAGAAATTCATGCTTCCCTCGTAGTAAGCCCGGTTGTTGAAGGAATCCTCGCCTTGATAACCCGTTTCCGTTCCGGTGTTCGCTTCAAAAACAAGGTATTTGCGGCCGTTGTCCTCCACATAATGCGGATCTCTCAGGGTATGGTTGTCCGCGTAGTCGCCTCCGCTAAAAGCCTGATCGACCGTTTGATACATTTTGCCGTCGCCGTCAAAGATCGACTTAAAGTCCTCGACACCGTTCACCTGGAGGGTGCCGGATTCAGGTTCGGACACGTTGATTTGAGCGGTCGTCAACGTTTGCTTGCCGTAAAATCCGTTCGCGGGATCCCAGCCATGACGGTTGGTGTAAAACAGGCGGATATGACCGTCGGAAGTCAGCGTGGCGGAACCGGACCACTCTTCTCCCTGCTTGTTCAGGATTGGATCGTTCGGCACGTCCTTGTCCGTGTTTTTGAACACTCTGCCTGCATTTTTCCAAGCATCGATGGAATTGTCGCCGATTTTCTTATAGAACATATAGATGAATGTGTCCCATCCCCGCTTCGGATCGCCAGCCAGACCAAACACGATTTCATAGCCATTGTAGTTAGCGACGGTTCCGTCCGCATTTTGCAGCGGCCAAGTGTCCCACACGTCCAGGTCAATGACGTTGCCATTTGCGTCCAAGCCTTTGGCGGATGGAAGATTCCGGATCGTTGAAGCGTCGAATTGGGGAACCTTAAATTGTTCGCTTGTTTGTTGCCCCGGGATATTCAGGGCATCCGAGCGTGTAATATGGGAGAAGCCGTAGCTCTCTTTGTAATCTGAACCTTTTTTTGCAAATACCGACGTTCCTCCTGCTGCCAATAAAGCTGTTGCCAAGGTTACTGCTGATGCTCTTCTTACGATGTGTTTGAGATTCATACTTGTTCTCTCCCTTTCTCGTGTAATTTTCTGGAGAACAGAAAAAGACCTAAAAAGCCTTAGAGCGTGGTGGACACACCATTCCCTAGCGGATTTTTAGGTCTTGCCTGCTTACCAGTAACAATCCCGACATATTCAAATGTCAAAAGTAATTCTATCCTGTCGAGGCCCGACATGGCTATAGCCCGTATTTCCCGATTTCCACAAGGACCAAAGACCCCTATTCCTATGCGAATTGATAGAAAAGGGCTAATTTTTCGGCTCCCCGCGTCTGGTTCCTATCCGGTTAATTTCCAAAGCGATCACAACCCGTTGACTCTCCGTAAAAACGTACCCGTATTCCCCCTCAACCCATTCTCCGATTTCGCAGGCCTGTCCATAAGCTTCCGTAAAATTGCTTCTTGCCATCGCCACAAGCTCCGGGACCAGTTCGTTGCGAAGTCTGCCCGATTCATCGGTCTGCAGCATATTCTCAAGCTGGGTCAAAAGCCGTTCATAATTGGCGGAACGCCGGTTCAACGTTACCCCCGCAGCACGCTCCACCCCCTCAGCGATATCCCGGATCATTGCCGTTTTCTCCGTCGTCTTCCCGCGAGTCCCCGAGTTCTTCCAGGCGGTATGAATGTGCATGGCGATATAGCCCACCTCATCCTCCGGAATATCCACCTGTAATTTCTCGTAGATCATGGTTTTGGCATGGAGCCCGATCTGGAACTCTCTTGGATAAAGGATGCGGATCTCCTCCAGAAGCGTGTTCCGGATAGCGATTCCTTTACGGATCCGCTCCAGGGCGAATGAAAGGTGGTCGGTCAGAGCGATATGGATATGTTCGTAAAAGGCGACCCCCAGTTCCCGCTCGGCGAACGTAATAATTTGCTGGGTCACCGCGATTTCTTCTTCCGGTAATGTACCCAGCATTTCCTGAAGATGGTCGTATTGCGAAGGATCGCTCATGATGAACACTTTCTCGATGAGGGCGGGGTCAACCACGTCATTCTTTCCCTTCCCGAAGACAATGCCGGCACCCAGGACGATTTTTTCCTCTCCAAAGTCGTTGACAACCGCTGCGTTATTATTCAGTATTTTTTTGATTTTCATGATCGTCTCCTATGCCTGATCGTTTTCAAAGTCGTTTAGCTATGCCTTCATGCATAAAAGTTTGCTTCGTACCGAGCAGCCAAGTGGCGCAAAATGCCGTGATCAGGGCAAGCAAAAAACCCGTTAAATAATGGATCAGATTCATCGGTCCAGGTTGGACAACAAAAGCGGTCATCGGAATTCCGGTTAGACCGAACGAATTGGACACGACCTTATGAAAAGCGACATACGCCCCGCCGACGGCCCCTCCCGCCGCAGCGCCCAAAAAAGGGCGCCCCAGCTTCAGGTTGACGCCATAGACGATCGGTTCGGTGATACCGAATAGAGCGGTGATGGAGGCCGGCAGGGCCACTTTTCTTAAAGCCGTGTCCCGGGTTCCGACATAAACCGCAAGTCCGGCTCCGGCCTGGGCGACATTCGCCATCGACCAAATCGGCAGCAAAAAATTGACGCCGATGTCCGGATTGGAAATCAATCCGGCCTCCACCGCCTGAATGCCGTGATGGAGTCCGGCAATCACAATCGAGCTGTAAATCCCGCCCAGCAGCAGACCGAACAGCGCGCCGCTGGAGGCGAACAACTGCTCCAGCCAACCGCCAAGAGCCCCACCCAGCCGGAAGGCAATCGGCCCAATGATCAGCACCGCTATGCCTCCTGCCATGGCAAAGCTTATAAAAGAGGCGAGTGGAAATGCCCCCCACGACGGAAGCCGGCGGCGCAGCCCTTTCTCGATGAAAGTCAACAACAGCGTCGAAAGAATCGTAGGAATCAGGGCCCCCTGATGCTCAAATTGAGGGGCCATGAATGGGACGCGCATACTCGCCTTTTCCGTAACTAACCCGGTTAGTTCCAGAAAATCGGGATGTGTCATGATCAGGCCCATCGCCGCTCCGAGAACCGGAGTACCTCCAAACCGCTTGGCCGTGTGATACCCGAACAAGACCGCCATAAGTTGAAAGGCCGATCCCGTTAACAGCGACAAGGCGCGAAACCCGACGTTGCCGGGATCATCCCAGCCCATAGCCCCCATCAAGCCCAGAAGGCCGAGCAGAAGCCCCGTCCCGACAAATAGCGGAATCACGGGCACAACGACATCCGAAAAAAACTGAACCGCCTCCAGCAACCGCGACAAAAGCGAGAACGTCCCGTACTTCTTGGATGAGGATGCCTCGAAACCGCTCCGGGCCTCCTGCCGCTGCGGTGTTGGCGTAGCGGCCGCTTCCAGCAAGCCATTCACTTGACGGGTGACTTTAACAACAGCTTCCGGCCCAAGGATAATCTGCAGTTGCCCGGTTCGCACGAACAGCCCTTGGACTTCGCTTATCTCGTTCAGACGCTCCTTATCGACAAGATCGCTATTTCGCAGCCTGAGACGGAGCCGGGTCGTACAGTGGGTACACTCCATAATGTTCTCGGCACCGCCGGACAGCCCGACTAGGCGGGCGGCCAATTCCTTCACCGAACCGCGAACCTGAGTCACACGCTGCTTATCCTGCGGCATGGCGATCCTCCTTTTTTTCAAAACTCCTTAAAAAGCTCACCGGTCAAAAGGTTACAATTTCGTCATCTTAAACAATAGTTCTATTGTGACCACTTCACTTTTCAAAATCAAGGGTCAAGAAATACCATTTTAAACCACGGTATATTTTGAGGTGGGTACGGGGAAACAACTTTTGGGGCAAAAAGACGGAAAGCCCGCGTATCCACGCGGGCTTTCCGTCACTGTATTTGAATGTCCTCGCACTACTCCGCCACCTGCGCCAAAAGCCGCTGCACATAATCGGTATAGTAGCGATTCCCATTACGGGTATCGAATTTCCCGGCGGCGGTCAGGGCCCGTTCCGCGTAGATCTCCGACAGCAGGGATACGTCGCGGGCTGCCGCGGGATCGGTAATATGTCCAGGCAGCCGGATATCAAATTTCACCTGCTCGCGGGCCAGCCGCCTAAACAAGACCGCCGCCGCACCCGTCAAAACCCAGGCGAAAAAGCGGGTTCTCATGGTTAACGGATAACGGAGCAAACGCCTCATAAACCTCGAGCCCTCTGAAAAGATCGGCCTGGCTCAAATAGGCGATCTGCTGACCCGCCGCGAATAGAAAATCGCGGTTTCCCTTGATCAGGCGGTAGCTTTTTCTCTCCAGGTCGGCTGCCTCTTGCCGCTTCCCGGTTCGGTACAGCGGAAGCAGCAGCTTGGGGTACGTAAGATGCGGCACTTCGGCGCAGGATAATCTGCCGCTCAAGATCTTTTGGGCTTCCTTTAAAGTTCGATCATCGTCCCCCGTCCAATAATAGAATTCGACCAGCATATCCTGCTCACAAGCTTGACAGTTGCTAAGCGAATCCCGGTCGGCCGGCCTCCACTGATCCATCCATTGTTTGGCCTGTTCCAGTTCTCCCGTCGATAAAGCCAAACTGAACCGGTAGTAATGATACGTCCTTTCCGAGTAACCGGCCTTCTTCGAGCGGAGGCGGAAATCCTCCAGCAGGTTTTCGATTTGGGCCAGCGGGATATCCGGAAACGACGGAAGATCATGGAGAATCCATTTATACGACCACAGCAAATCATGCAGGTCATGCTCGAATCGCTCGGGATGCTTATCGTATTGGCCCAGTTGCCACGAAAAAGCAACCAATGCTTTGAGCGGATACCCGTTAAAAGAGGCCGTGTTGACCAGCATACCGCGCGCTTCATAACCTTGGTCGATATCGCCCGCCGTATCGGCCACCCTGATCGCCTGCTCCAGCAGTTCGATTTTGGCCGCCGAATCGGGCATCCCCATGGCTTCGTCCATTAAATCCTCAAAATCCAGCTCCATGCTCATAGTGTTTCCCCTCCCTTTCCATAGGCCGATAGACCCAAATCGATAAAGCGCAAAATACCTTCGTTCAGCACCTTCATTTCCTTTCGGTTCAGCGGATAATGCCCCATCATAAGCGCATTGACATACAGCATCTCGACCGCGGCAACCAGGATGGCGCGATTTCCGGAACCGAAAACCCGGGCTACGACTTCATTGTCCAGGTTCAAGTACAAAGTGGAATAGAGCTGATCCTCATAGGCGGAGCTTAAGCTGCCCAGTATCGATGACAGCTCCGTCGTGCTCACTTCTTCAGCCGCGACAAGGTTCCGCAGATCGGACGATTCCTTCGATAAAGTGAACAAGGAAGGAAGCGTCGACGGTTTAAACCGCTTCAACTGCACCCGGCAGCGAAACCGCTGCAGCGCCGCATCCCCATCCCGGGTCAGCTCGTAATACTGTCTCCGTTCTTCCGCCGTAAGGTCGATAAAAGAGAAGGATACATCTTCCGGCAGCAAACGCTCGATTTTTTTATGCGGGTATAAATACGGCAAACCGGCAAGCAGCCCGGCATCATAAACATATCCCCCGTTGATGACCGGCAAGCTCTGCGCGGAAGCTACATGCATGATCTGCCTGTACTCATCGAGCGTGATCGTATAGTAAAGCTCATCGTTCTCATCCAGCAGTTCGCCCAAATCGCGGCGGCCATAACTGCTTTCAAAGGGCAGCCAGCGGTGTATCATTCGGAAGAACGCTTCGTCCTCCACCGCCAAAGCCTTCATGGACAACGCGTGCAGTTGAATGATTCCTTTCAACCGTTCCGGGTCCAGGTCGGCCAGGGTCATCAGTTCCCGGCGAAGCGATTCGCCGAGCTCGGAACGAACCGTCTCCAGCTTCTCGTTTTCATAGAAGTGCTCCCGCGAAGCCGTCGGCTGAAGCTCATCCGTCCAGATGATGCACTTGACGAAAAAGGCCCAATCCGGAACGATATTCTCCGCCGATTCGGAAACCAGCATATACTTCAGGTATACACGATGCGACCGCTTCGCGCTTAGGTTGACGGCATAAGGCAAAATATAAGCGATTCCACAGGTCCGCCCGGAGGAGGAGGTCAGCGGTATAAAATCGCGAACCGATTCTCCAAGCAGCTGTTCACCGAACTTCAGCACTTCCTCCCTACTACCCCGCGCAAGCGCCAGGTTGTTCATCCAATCCGGATGCGGCATGTTGATCGTCTTACTGGAGCCCTCCGCCTCAAACAGAATCGGATACGGAAGCAATGAGCCGTAATCGCTAAGCCAGGCTTCCACATTGGCCGGGTCGAAGTACAGCTCGCTGCCCGGCTTGCATCTTAAGTAAACTTTGGTGCCGCAGGACAACTCGCTCTCCAATTTGCGTATGCTGTATGTACCGTCCGGCTTTCCCCGCCATTCCAGCGAAGGGCCTCCTTTGGCCGACCGGGTCAGAAGCACGATTTCCTCGCTGACCATAAAGCAGGACAACAAGCCGATTCCGAAGCGGCCGATAAATGAAGTTTCCCCTACAAGCTTTCCGTCTTTCCGCTTGGACGATTGGCCGATCATCGCCAGAAACTCGTGAATATCCTCCTCGGTAAGGCCGATCCCGTTGTCTTCCATGGCCAGAGTGGCGCCGCTGCCGGTCCCGATGATCTCGACTCTGACCCGGCCCTGGTGGGATGCCTCCCGCTCCCGCATGGCGGTAATCGCGTCGACCGCGTTCTGCAGCAATTCCCGTAAGAAAACCTTGGAACTGCTGTACAGGTGATTGGACAAAATATGAATCATTCCGCTAAGATCGACTTGAAAGCGAAAATCTTCCTGGGCATGCCGATTCATGAAACTCCCTCCTTTTTTAATAGACTACCTACCTCATTAATTTACCATATTTTGCACCCGGAGGCAGGAGGACGTGGCGGTTCGCGGTTTTCGGTACCTGCTGTTCCGCCGCATAGAACATGAAATGATCCGTTATCGGCAAAATCATAGAATGGAGGAGCATCATGCTATTTATATTATTGATGGCGGGAGCCATCGTAAATGGCGCCCTGTGTGCCGTAGGAGGTGCCATTTTATTTATGGGAGTGGTGTTCTATCTGATCGGACTTCCTCAATTCAAGCGCTCCGAGAAAACCAAGGTTTGCGACGGGATCAGAGAATCGCTTCCCATCTTTTTTACCTTACTGATGATCCTCTTCTACATGGTGATTACCTACTGGTGCGCACGCACCGGAGGAACTCTGGCGTTCCGCTCCGTTCCTTCCGCGGACGATTTGAGTCAGGCGAAGAAACTCGTTCTATTGGGGATCGGGCAAGGCCTATTCTCGCTGATCACCTTCAAATGGATCCTGCCAGGTGCCATCGGCGAACTGAAGCTGGACCGGAAACATAAATGGGGGATTGCGGCCGGGGTGATCGTCACGATGGCGGGCGGCGGCGCAGCCTGGCTTACGGCGGTTTAATCACAGTACGGCCTCCCTGTTTCGCCGAGCCGCTCTCTTCCCGGGCTGAGCTGACCTATCGTAGCCACGGTGCAGCCGGACGCGAATTAGGGGGCTATTACCTTGTTTTTTTCGTATAATGGATGAAAAACCCAAACCTACCGAAAGCAGCAGGTGACGACTTGTGATCTATTTATGCGCATGCGAAGAGCCCGAATTGGGAACCTATTATTTTGAAACCGATCAGGACGGTGTCGCCCTGAGACAAATCGTGATCGAAGAGGACGGCAGCCGGGTCACCTCCCATCGGAAGCATGAGCTGTATCACTTCATGTTGGCCGAGCATCCGATCGATCTTTCCGACCCTTCCTATGAGAGAATCCCCAAAGCCCGGTTTGAAGAGCTGTGGTCCGAGGTTTTGCTCGCAACCATGGAGGAATGGCGGCAAATCAAACAAGCTTTACCGATCGGCCAAAAAGTGGCGGGGAGCATTGAAGCCTTTTTTCCGCAGGGCACTTTGGTCGATTTGTTTGAACACCGGGCGGTCGGATTAGCGGATACGGCATTTCTAAAACAACATTCTCCCCGGGAATGGATGTACCCGGGCTACAAGCTTACGGCCAGCGTGAAAGGCTATGACGAGATCAATCAATGGGTTTTGCTTGATCAAGCTCGCATGCTGGACGGGGAACGTCGTGTCGTTGAACGATAGCCTGTTTTTCGATAGGCGCCGTTTACCCCAGCCTTACTTTCGTTTTATGGCTAATGGCCACCATGCTCGCCTCGGGCCGGATTGCAACCTTGTTGAATATCACCCAACGTGAGTAGGACCACTGATCGGGGTCATATTTTTGGATCAAGGCTCCCGTCGTGTAATTAATCACCTGAACGGCAGGCTATCATAGATCCACATCTCTTCGTGCTGCTCGCTGACGTAAATTTCCTCCACATCATGCAGGCCTTGGTCGAGCAGCACTTCCATCCCTTCCGAACCGTTCCGATACCGGAGGAGGCGAGAGGGGGTATTATGACGATATTGTGCAAAAATAACGCGGTCTCTCGAATCCCAACAGAGTGCGCCGCAAACGGATTTCTCCGGCATCGGGATGTCCTCCGTGCGAAAGGCATCGGTCTCGGCCAGATGAACGATCCGAACGGTCTGGCGTGACGCATACGCTAACTTTTTACTGTCCCGACTAAAAGCTACCGTCTGCGTCATGCCTACCCGGGACGGCAACCCCAGCCAGACGAAATCCTTATTCTCGTACACAGCCAGACGCGTGCTCATCTCCCACAACTTGATGCCTTGGCCGAAGCACCCCGCAGCCAGCCATCGTTCGTCGGAGCTCATTTGGACCGCCGCAATTTTATATCCCTCGGGAAAAGTATGCTGCAGCACAACTTCACCGCTTGCGAACTCCACGCAATAAAAGGTTCGGTAGGGCTCGGGGATGCCAAAACCGTCATCGCCTTGAGGATCATAGCTGGCCGCGGTCGGTACCATGATCAAATAACGGCCGGTCTCGCTGAATGTTACGTAAGTATACTCCTCATAATACGCGTTCCGCTCCAGTTGCTCCCAATCCAGTCCGGGATAAGCGTATTCCGTAAGGGGTTCCTTTTTTGCAAGATCATAGACCTTCACGATTCCTACGCCCAATCCTACCGCGAGATACCGGGAATCCGGGCTAAACGCCAGGCCGGCTTCGCCCGCCTTTTCGCCTTGAAACAGAGGCCGGCTGTCCGAAAATGAACACACTTCATTTCCGTCAGTCGTACGCAGCACCTTTAGCTCGCCGTCCTTGTACATGACCGCCAAAAGAGAGGCATCCGGGTTCAAACTGACCTGCACGACCCATTCCTCGTAATCCCCCAGCTCGATAAAAGCCCGATGCCGGGCTCTCAAGCTCTTATAGTCCAGCCGTTTGCGCGCCTGGATGTTATGGCGGAGTTCATCGATCGGGCCGGCAAAAAACGCGGCTTCTTCCTCGGAAATTTCCGAAAGCTTCCGCTCGGCATCCACCACGTTGTAATCCAGGTAGTCCGCCAGCGCCACGAAGTATTGGATCCTGGAGGTCCAAAAAGGCGGCAGTTTTCCAAACTCGAGCGATTCGCCGAAACTCCGCAGGCAAACCTCTGTTTCTCGCTCTTTTGTAAATAAGAAGGCCATGTCCTGCAGCATATTCCTCATATGCACGGCCTCCCCCAATTCCTCTGGATTCGCCTCGGCCGCGATCCGGTAAAGCTCCTCAAATCGCCGGGCGGCCTTCGCGGCCTTCGCGGGCTCGCCAAGCAGAACCGCAGCCTCCGCAAAAAAATACAAGGCGTGCAGAAGTTCGCTCCCCTTGGGCGATGATGGGCCGTCTCCTCCTAAGCCCATTTCTAGCAGTTGCGGCTCCCATAACGCGATCGTGTCCGCATATCTGCCTGAGCGATTCGATTCCATCGCTTCTTCCAACATCTGCTCCATTTGACTCTAAACCTCCTGTTAGTTTTGCAAAAAAAAGCGGCGGCTACCGCGTGCCCTCAGGCTTACCGACAATCCGGTTCGGACTGATGCAGATGGTCCGCATCGCGCGGTGACCTTGCGGCAAATTGACCACGCGGGGTTCTTGCGAGTCAGGCCGCACGGGACGTCGGACCGCGCTGGGGCCCTTGCGAGAGTCGGAGCCTCAAAGCGGCTCTATTCGAGGTCCAGGCTGTTCGGCGGGCCGCCCGGCAGTTGTGACGGCCCTCGGCAGGGATTGGCCGACCTCGGCTGGTTCCAGCAGAGGGCTAACGGAAATAATAGCCGCTATTTCGTGATTTTTGGGCCTTTTGGATTTCTAACGGAAATAGTAGCGCCTATTTCGGCTCATCCAGGTCCAAAACTCCTCTTTTTCCCAAAATAGCGGCTATTGCGTCCGTTAGAATTCTCAATAGGCCGATTTGGACGAAATAGCCGCTATGGCTTCCGTTAGACGCTCGGACCGGGCGTGGCTGCATACTGTTTCCGCAGCCACGGCGACTCTCGGCGGGGATTGGCAGGGATTGGCCCACCTCGGCAGATCCCTGCCGATCCCTGCCGAGGGCTAACGGAAATAATAGCCGCTATTTTGTGATTTTTGGGTCTTTTGGATTTCTAACGGAAATAGTAGCGCCTATTTCGGCTCACCCAGGCCCAAAACCCCTCTTTTTGCCAAAATAGCGGCTATTGCGTCCGTTAGAATTCTCAATAGGCCGATTTGGACGAAATAGCCGCTATGGCTTCCGTTAGACGCTCAGCCCGGTCCGTGGCCGTGAGTCGTGACCCCACCGCCATCCTCCGTGTCCCGCCGTGACCCACCATGCCCCGCCGTAACTCACTGTGACCCCTCCGTCACCCGCCATGCCCCCACCATACCCGCCATGATCCACCGTGACCTCACTGTGACCCGCCGCGTCCCCACCATAACCCGGCATTGCGGCTGGATGGGATTGTTGAAACGGCCTCAGGGCCTGGTTCTCTTATAGTAACCGTAGGCTTGCTTTATAGGAATCTGAAGCAGGGCGGCGATTTCCTGGATCCCGTTCCCTTGCGCAAGCAGATTCCGAACCTGCCCGATCAAATCTTCCTCGTAAGTCTCGGCTGCATCATAGGCGGGGGCCAGCATCATTTTCCATATCTCGACGTCGGCATATTCATCTTCAGCCACGATTTCAGCTACGAGTTTGTCCAGTTCGGATCGGGTGACCGGAATCGGTAGTTTCCGGTTATCCTCCTGTCCCTGTTTCTGTCCCTGTCCCTTTTTTTCAGCTATCCATCGATTCACTTTCTCCAGGGCTTTTTGTAATTGTCCGATCGAGCCTGCGATATAGCTGCCCGCTCCCCACTCTCCCATACCATGCATCAGGTAGGAAACGGGCTGCCTCGCTTCGCCGAGATCCACAATGATCGGGTCGCCGACCAATGGCGTATAGCCGATGACCACCCATTCCGGCCGCCAGGCCCCTTCTTCGCGGGAAGCCAAGGATCGGCCTTCAGGATCGATAGCGTAGCCGACTTGGGCCCGCTCCAGCTCATCTGGCGCATGAAACGCCATATCAAGCCAATCTTCAGCCTGTTTCCATTCCCTCTTAAGCAGTTCCAAAGCTCCCTCTAATTCGCTGTTCAAACGCATTTCTTCACCCTCTCTCTATCATCTCTCTATCATCCCTCAATCATCTCTCTACCATCCCTCAATCATCTCTCTACCATCCCTCAATTATCTCCCTACCATCCCTCTATCATCTCTCTATCATTTCTCTATTATCTCTCTATCATCTCTCTATCATCTCTCTATCATTTCTCTATTATCTCTCTACCATCCCTCTATCATCTCTCTATTATCTCTTTATCATCTCTCCACCATCGCCTATCTGATTCTCTGAAATTTGACTAGCCACATCATTAATATTGGCGATAATTGGATTCTACGAACGAATCAACCATTTGGCAAGTAAAGGCGGGCCGTGGGCCGCGAGAATCATTGAAGCCCCCTTCGGCCCCAGGATATACTAGTGGTTAGTATTGGCAGACCCTATTTGCCGGGATGGAGGAGGTTAACATGATCACACAGCAACGCGCGGAGTGGAACAATACGAGCAGGCCGGATAAAGAACGCTTCATGCGCGAGTTGGAAGGAAGTCTGCCGGAGGGCTTTTCCTTTCGGGGAATCGAACGGTTTGAGCGCTATGGACAATGCCTGGAAACGGGTGTTTTTACATATAAGGGGAGCGAATTTCTCTGGGTTCCGGGCGATGAGGTAACGCTCGGCTGGAGCACCGATCAATGGCCGGGCGATATGGACCAGGCCACCCTGGACGATCTGCTGACGGGACTGAAGGCGATGGGGCTGGACGCGTCGGAGGCGGCCCGGGTGCTGCAGGAGCAGATGTCCCCGCCGCGTAAGGCCGTGATCGGTGCGATGCTGGTGGAACGGTCTCCGCGCTCCGCCGGGTGGACTCAGGTAACCGAACCGGAGCTGGATCCCGAATTGCACGCGGAGATCCGGCAGCAGCTGCCTCTTTTCAATGAGTCCACCTCCTTAAGTTATGAAGTGTATGAGTCCTACCGGCTGGAACGCGATGGGGAGCGGATTCGGATCCATCTATTTGACTACACCGCGGACTTTGCGGAATGGTCCGCTAGCCATTTGGAAAAGCCCTTCAGTATCCTGACGGAAGACGAATGGGAGGACCTCTATGGCGGCGGAAGCCGCACCCTGTTCCCCTGGGGCGACAGCTTCGACTATACGATGAAGGTCGGTCATTTCGGCGAACTGGATCGGCCCGAAATGACCGTATTTAATTTGGAAGAGGGGGACGAAAAACGGCCCTATGACCTCGAGCTTCCCAACGGCTTCGGTCTATGCTTCCTCGGCGATCCTTACCGCGTTGAGCTGGTCGTCTCGCCGGAAGGCGTCGCATCCGGCAAAGGCGGGGACGGGGGCTGCAACATTTGCGGCGGGATGGGGATTTTCTGGGGGTACCTTCCGGTTGCGACCTATTATCGGGACCTGAAGGAGAACGAACTGGATTGGGTGGATCGGCTGGATTACTTGCATTTTCGCCGAATCCTGCGCCTGCAAAGATGAATCCTTTGGACCTGCTGGTTTAATTCCCCAATTGATATAATAGGATAATTACACCAATTATCGGGGGATATCATGGACCAAACGCTTATAGAACAATTGAACCGATGGCATGAGGAAGACGAGCAGCAGCAAATCGTCGACACCCTCTCGGCGATTCCCGAAGAAGATCGGGATTATGAAGCCGTAGGCCGCTTGGGCAGAGCCTATAACAATCTGGGACTCTACGAGGAGGCCCTCGCTCACCTCGGCACCATCGCCGAAGCGGGAGAGCGGGATGCGGTGTGGCACTACCGGGTAGGCTACGCCCTATTCCATTTGCAAAGATATCATGAAGCGGCGGAGGCCTTCGCCACCGCAAGCCGGCTTGAACCCGGCGATCCGGATTTCGAATATTTCCTGCAAATGAGCCGGGGTAGAGCGGAAAAGCAGCTCAGACAGGAGCGGCGCCTTGCCGCCAAACGGGAGGCCGCCTTGCAATCCGGAGGTTCAACAGCCGAGAACCACACTCCTTTCGCTGGGATGTCGCTCGCCGACTTTTGGGAAGATAGCGACTACGCCAGAAAGGAATACGTTTCCGCGCCGCCAACCGATGAGATGATCGCCTCGGTCGAGGAAGAGCTGGGATACAAGCTGCCCGCCTCCTATATCGCGCTGATGAAGCAGCAAAACGGCGGAATTCCGAAGAATACCTCCTTTCCGATGGAGGAAGCGACCTCTTGGGCCGAGGATCATATCGCTATTTCGGGTATCCTGGGCATCGGCCGGGAAAAAAGCTATTCCCTCTGCGGGGATCTCGGCAGCCGGTTTATGATCGAGGAATGGGGATATCCCGATATCGGCGTGGTGATCTGCGACTGCCCTTCGGCAGGCCATGACCTGGTCATGCTGGACTACCGGGCCTGCGGGCCGGATGGCGAACCGGAGGTCATTCATGTCGATCAAGAGGACGACTACGAAATTACCTTCGTGGCGGAAAATTTCGAGGCGTTTATCCGGGGCTTGGTGAATGCGGAAGAATACGACGACTCCGCCGAAGACAAGCTGACGGATCTGCACAACGTAGCTCACGGCGGTTTCTCACCCTTACTTGCGGAACTGTGTGCCAACGTCACGGAGCTCGATCAGATCGATCAAAAAATCCGCCGCATCTGCACGCAAATCGTCGAAGAAAAAGGTCATTTTTCCTTTCATGCGGATGAACGGTCGTACCTGATGTATGATGTGCAGTTCTGGCTTTACACCAAGTCCTACCCGGATACGGATCGCCAGCGCTACCTGGACATTTACCCCAACATCATCGCCTTCGGCGCGGGGGAATTCAGCCAGGGCGGCTACGGGCCCGGATGGATCTCCGGCTGGCTGGACCTCCGCTTGAAGGAAGGGCGGATCGTCAAGGAGCACGGGCGAATCCGGTTTACGGATCAGGCCGCGGCCGAATTGATCGGACGATTGAAGGAAGCCTGATTCATCCGGCCAGCAGGCTGGCAGGCTGACAGGTCAGGATGACCGGCTTCCGCCACCGAGTGGCATAAGCAAAAGCCCGCGCAAATGGCGCGGGCTCTTTTTCGCTCAAATCTGAAGTTTGAGTTTACTTCACAACGTCAACATTTGGAGCGCCACCAGCTGTTCCAGGCCTTCCTTCAGCGGAGGCTGCGCTTTCCGGGCCGCTGCGGCCAATTTTTTGACGCTCCCGAAAATCCGGCACAGTACCAGCTCACGTTCATGTATCTCTTTCCCCTTCAACGCCTGGACAAGCGCTTCGGCGAGCTCCGGAGTGTCGATGACGGCATTTTTCACCGGCCTGCCCTCGTCATTGCCCCCCAGCAAAATCGCAACGAATACCGGCATATGCTCTGCACGTAATCCATGCGCCTCTATAAACGCTTCCGCATAGCTGTCCTGTACCATTTGATGCTCCGTATCCACCAGCTCCATATAGCGGCGGACTAACGGGAAATAAGATTCGCTGTACAAGCCCAGGCCCATAACGGCGTAGGTGCCCGGCATGACCGATTTTTCGCCCGATTCCACATCCTCGTACCACGCAAACTCCTCCATCGCGATGTCGGCATATTCCGCCAGCTTAGGGAAGAGAGCCGGATAACTGAGCGCGTTGGCAAAAAACTGGTGCAGTTTGGACTTCGCCAGCTTTTTCAGCGGCAGGAAATGCTTTTGGCTGCTTTTCAGTTTCAATTGATAGCCTTTGGGAAATCCCTGACGCAATAGGCCGATGATATAGTCCAAAGCTTCTTCATAAGCCGGCGCTTCTTCGGTAAGGATCCGAATTTCGATCGTCCGCGTCACATCGTTGTTCTTGCCCTCCACCCGCTCTCCACGATAGGTGCTGGCAAACTTTCCGCTGCCCGTTTTCAAATAACCGGCGGCCCGCTGCGAGCCGAGTTGGACCGCCAGCTCCAGATAGTCCTGACGGTTATCCGGCTCGGTGAGCCCGACCTGCAGGGCGGCATACAGGAAGAAGTCCAGTTCACCGCCGTCAACCGCTTGTAGATCCTGCCCCGTCTTCAAAGTCCAGTAGTTTCCATAGTCACGGGTACGATCAAAATACCGCGGCAAAAAATATTCCTGCGCCCATCGGTTAAAGGCAGCGGTATAGTGCCGGATCCATTCGGCGTGGCGGCTCGGGTCGGTACGCAGCTTCGCGGAGAGCCGGCGGACCAGCGGGTCGATCTCTTTCTCCTCCTGCCGCATCAGCTCCGGATCGACCAGATGATCGGCGAAGAAGAACAGGTCTTTCTCTCCCGGCATGTCCCCGGGCGACTCGGAAACAACCCGCGTTTGAATAAAATGCTCCAGCGTTTTGCGGAGTTCCGTCCGCTTGGCTTCACTTATCAGTCGGCGGTTCAGCGAAATGGTGGACGTCTCCCGTTCAAATTCAAACACGACTTGAAACCGGAAATCAAAGAAGGACGGACCGAACTTCTCCGAACGAAACAGCTGGTCCACCCGATCGCACAGGGCGGGGAAAAATTCCTCCGTCAATTGCTCGTCGGTCAACTCCGCGATGTAAGGACCCGCTTCGATTTTATACGAACTATCGCTCCAGGAGAACGGCTCATAGATATCGATGTGGATTTTTCCTGCTTCCCAAGTGAATTTGCCCTTTCTCCAGGCCACCTGCAGATAATCCATAATTCCCGCCTGCAGGCTGCTTCGGTGCTCCAGTTCGCCGATTTGCGCGCTTTCCTTGGCGTAAATCGTCATGACCTCCCGCCAAACCTCATTAAGAAAAGCTTCCACCGCCTGATTCATATTGGCCTGTCCTCCCGATCATTGATTGATAGAGTATAAAAAATAGAATGACGTTTATGCTGCACTTCCTGAACTTCCTACACTTCTCCGTCTAATTGTAACCGTTGTCTTAAGCTTAAGGCCAACTCCCGCCAACGCTCGCCTTCCGGGTTCCTTGCAAGTTCCGATTCGTCTTTCTCCAGCCAGTAGTCCCCGTCCAGCAGCTCGTACATGTCGAACAGCGTAATCTCCGGTATGGCCGGGTTGGCGAATGCGCAGAGCATCGGTTCCGGGCCGTCGTCCCAGTTGTACCCGTTCACGACCGCATGAAGCAGAACCGGGGAGTCCAGACGCCGGATTTTGTCGCACATGTCTTTGCCGGATTCTTCATACAAAATATCGTCCACGACCTCTTGTTCCTGCGGTGTCAATGTGAGGCGGACCGCTCCGGCGGTCCCGAGCAGCATATCGGCGATTTCCTTGTTGCCGCGGGCCGCGTTCCAGGCGGTCGCCAGGATGCCCCCCGGGGAATTCAGCTTCGCACCGGCCTCAAGCAGCTTGCGGATCGCTTCCTTTCGCTTGAATTTGACCGCTTTTTTGAGCGCCGTATCCCCCAGCCTGTCTTCCGCTTCCAGATCCGCTCCCGCATTCAGCAGCACTTCGATCGCCTCGACCGGCATACGATGCGTCAGAAACAGCATAAGCGGTGTTCTGCCCCGATCGTCCCGCTCGTTTACGTCCAGCTCGGCTGCGGCGTTTCGAACCGTTTCCAAGTCTTTCGTCCGGCTGACCTCGTTCCAATTCATAGACTCAGACTCCCTCCATATTTTGATAGACTCGACTCGAACTCGTAAGCGATAATTCGTCAGGTTAAATATTCCAACCATTTAGCCGATAAACAAAGAGTGGCAGCCATTCTCAACTAAAGGAGGTGTTTTCCATATGAAACTTGAACCTATATCCCTATTCAGGTCGAATGCTTCCACGCCATCCGCTCCCTCGTCCAAATTGGATCAGCTTATGCAGATCTCCCAAAACAGCGCATCCGCGGCGGAGAAACGAAAGATGGCCCGAATGATGCAAATGCAGATGGAGCAGGAATCGGTAGGAACCCTATTCGCCCATATCCCTGAAATTAAAGGGAAAGCGGAGAAGCCGTCCAAGGAGGACGCGGAGAACGGAGATAAAGTATCGAATGAGCATGGAGATACGGTACAGATTTCCGATACGGCCAAACAGCAGTTCGAGACTAGCCGCTCCGAAAGCGGCGGGTCGGCTCCCGAACCGGCCGCTACATCCTCACCCGCCACCTGACGCGGCGATTGACGGTGTGCAGAGGCTGTCCTATAAGGGACAGCCCTCTTTTGACAAGGCCGTTTTTTTCCGGCAGGAAAGCAAGCTGATTACCCCATGTACCAGTACCCCTTCAGACATCATAGCAGGAGAAAAATCGTATTTAACCCGCGGAGATCAAGGACCTAGCGCACCTTCCAATACTTCTTCCAACTCCAAAAAGATGCAAATCTGCAGGTATTTCCATCCAGTCCCTGAGGGAATTCGAAAAAAGATGCAAATCTGCAAGCTTTTCTGGCAATTTTAGAGATACGAGCCGATTCCGTCGAAAAATCCTGCAGAATCGCAGCAATTTTGAATTTTTTGTTCCAAACAGAAAAAAAACATGCACATATGCAGGAATTCTATGACTATCAAAGGTTTTCTTCATATGGACACTAGATTGGAGCAGCTGTTAAGGCTGGCTTTGCAATCATACCAGGTATCTTTTTATTCGCTGTTCAAACAGCGTAACATAATGAAATTTACGAGGATACTTGTCTTCACGCAGCACATCGAGCAGCACCGACTGTCCCTCCGAATAGCATACCGCGTACTCGCACTCGTCATATAATAGCCGCGACAACCTTTGAACCTCCTCTATATTTTCCTTGGTCCGCCATCCAAAACGAATCATATCCAACTGGTCCAGCGGATCACGGTAAGTGTCCAAAACGACGCAACTGCCCGGCTGTTCTTTCCTGCCGAATACCAGCACATCCCCCGTGTTCACCGGATGATCAAAATAACGCTCATAAATGGCCTCTATAGGCACGCGGATGCTGAGCGTATCTATCACCGCCTGAAAATTCGGATGAGGGATATACTCGTCGCGCTGCTCGTCCGGATAAAATACCAAATCGGAAATCGAGGCCATGATCGAAAAATCAATATACATAGAGTAACCTCCTTCATTTTGGAGGGAAGATCCCCATCAGGTCCGGCTGACAAACCTCAGGCCAGCACCGCCAACCTCCAGCTAGCCCGACCGCGAAGCGCGCACGCTGAGCGACCGCTTCCTAACATACTTTCAGCTTTGCTGATACACGCTCGCGGTCAGCCTGTCCTCTGGACATACGAACATGTATACCAGCGACAACAGGATATTTTCCGCGATCCCCCTATCTCCGTCCCCGCCCCCGTTCATAAGCTCCATTGCATATTCCAGCAACCGTCCGGCAGGGAATACGTTCGGTCATGATGATTCCACCTCCAATATTTAACGCCCTCTCCCTCTCAGATAAGGATCCAAAATAGTTCTGAGCATTCCTCTCACTTGCAGCAAAGATGCGGGTACCTTCCGCTCCATCTCTTCCATGGTGGCAAATCCGAACTCCTCCAGACGACGGCGCACATTCGAACGGACATAATCCCGGTCCGTCCGATGCTGCCGGAGCAGCCGTTCGTACGACTCGAGCAGCGCGGGATCGGGCACGTCCGACAATGCCTGAACGGCGATGAGCTGCACACGGACTTCCGGATCTTCGAGCGCCGTCATGAAATCGGACAGGTGCTCAGCCTTCCTTGTGGACTTCCCGGCCCGATGGACGGCCTGTACACGAAATGCCTTGTCCGGATGACGAAAAAAAGGCAGCATCCATGGCAGCACGTCCATACCGGCATCATCCAAAACGTACGTCATGAAGCGAAATGCCTCCGCATTCGTTTCCTGCGGCAGCAAACGGATGATATCCTCTGTAAAGCACCGCTCTCCCGGGGGCATATACCACTTGATAAACTGTAGAGCGAGCAGGCGGCCTTCGGCATCCGTCCCGTTCAGCTTTTGGCGGATCAGCGGTTCCGCCCGGCCGAACCTGGTTTTGGCCAGCACCTGCAGCGCCCGGCGGGCTGCTTCCCCCGAGCTCTCCCGGCATAGCT
The DNA here is from genome assembly GCF_020179875.1 of Paenibacillus sp. alder61. Lineage (NCBI taxonomy): Bacteria > Bacillati > Bacillota > Bacilli > Caryophanales > Paenibacillaceae > Paenibacillus > Paenibacillus sp. alder61. The sequence goes on along the minus strand of NZ_JAIUDG010000005.1, from coordinate 63,729 downwards.
TCTCTAGGAACAAAGCCGTTTCTTCGGTGATCTCCGGCAGTTTGAGCATGCCTTCCAACGCCTCCAGCCTGACCGCTTCTTCCGTCGCCGCGGCATACAGGTCCATCAGCAATCGATCATCTCCGCCCCGGCGCATGCCGAACCAGGAATCGTCGTAACCGGCGATCGTCTCGTCGAGCCAGCGCTCATACCAATCCAGGAAATTGGCTTCATATGTAAAAAAAGACCGGTGGCTGTCCAGATCCAAATAAACCACCTTTCCCCGGTATTCGCCCGTTATGACCAGCATCGTTTCATAGCTGCATCCCTGTTCGCCGATATTCAGCAGACCTTGAACCTGTCGGGCGACCCACTCGTCATACTCCTCATCGCTCATCGTGTCGGGATCGGGATCGGGAGCGTGGGTTCCTCCGCCCGCGATGTCAGGACTCGTCTTAGGACGCAGGGTCGCAGGCTGGTTTATACGATCCAGTTCAATAGATTGCTTGGTCCCCAGCGGATGAATCCCGTAGTAAGGGCCCGCCCCGCCGTTCCCGATTTCCGTCAGAAAAGCGGCATAGGCTTCGGGCAGCACGATCCCGTGCGTTTGCTCAAAGCGCCGCAGCTCAACGGAACTCAGCGGTTCATTAATCCTATACCGATGCGACTTGGCGCCGAATACTCGATATTCCGAATCCGCTTGAGCGGCCAGCACGAGTTTGCGGCGAATCCGATCCAATTGATTGTTCAAACGAAGTCCCTCCTTCTAGCAAAAAAAACTATGGTATACTTTGGGGATGACATTTAACGGAAAGGATGCACGAAGCCTGATGTTAAAGGAACGGATCGACTATTTGTGCAGAAAAAGAGAAATCGCCCGCAAAGAGCTGGTGGACGGCCTTGTCACACAGGCCCACTTCGCCAACATTTTGGCGGAGCGCTACCCGCTGCCCGAGGATTTGGCGGTGCAGATCGCGGGCCGGCTCGGCGTCACCCCCGCCTATCTGCTGGAGGCCTCGTCCGTCTCGGAAGAAACGCTGTCGCGGGCGGAAGCGGTCTTCGACCTGTTGTCACGGTCCGCTGCCACAATCGATGAACAGCAGATTGGCGAGCTCCCCGATAAGGACGACACCCTGACCGTCGAACTGACAACCGCCTTGATGAAAGCCGTCTATTACCGGCAGTTGAACAACACGATAGCCTATGATTATTTACACCGGAACTACCTAGACTTTTTCCTCGACAAGTATGGCCGCCCCGAAGGCAGCAGCGTGCCTCATCTGCCGACGCCGGCAAAAAAAGCCCTCCACTACTACCATATCCAGCTGTTCCGCTCCCAAGGCCGTTACGACGAAGCGCTGAACCAGTCGCTGCTTCTGGCGGAGACGATTGAACCCGGAACGGAAATCTGGTTGACGGCGCAAAACTTTATGTTGGAATCCTACATCTATTTAAAACAATTCGACCAGGCGAAGCGGACCTTCGAGCATACGTTGAAACACGTCTATGAACAACGTTGGTTCCATCGTCTGTCCGAACTCTATATCGCCTACAGCGGCTATAATTTCTCGGTCGGACTCGTTCAGGAGGCGCTCCTTGCCCTGGCGATGGCGGAAGCCAACCTGGTTTACGCCTCCAACCAAGGCGAACTGTTTCCGGCGCTGCTCAACAACCGGATCATTATGCTGATTCTGCTGGGCGAACATGACAAGGCCGAACAGGAAATCGCCCGTTACGAAGCGATGGCTCTCCGGGAACCGGAGGAGGTTCGGGCACAGTTCCGTCCGCTCATCCATGTATACCGCTGCGAGCTTGCCGTAAGCCGAAAGCAATGGACATTGCTGGAGAGCGAGATCGCCATGCTTGACCGAACCGCTCATAACACCGACCAGCAGATGTCCCTGCTGTTTTACCGCAGTCGGCTGTCGCTGGCCCAAGGCCAATACGACTCCTTCATGGAGCAGGCTTTGGCCTGCCTGCCCTATTACGAGTCGATCCGGCAGGCCAACCGGCTGGAGCCGCTGTACGAGGCGCTGGCCGTCGTCTCCGAGGAGCTCCGCAAATATAAGGACGCGGCGGCTTACTATAAGAAGCTCGTTCAGCTGTTGAGGAGCAAATAGAGCAAATAGAGCAAGTAGACCAAGTAACGGAGGCAGAGGCAGCAATCGCTCCCCCTGGCCGCCCTCTGCGGTATTTAGCGGCCTTTTGGGCCGCTATTTCGCCCCGATTTGCGTTTTCGGGAAGAATAGCGGCCAAAAAGGACCTTATTTCACTGATGCGGGTCCAAAAATCAGGTTTCGGTCAGCTTTCCCCTAAAATAAGGCCCCAAAAGACCGCTATTTCTCACCGAAGGGACGAATTCGACAAAATAAGGCCTCAAATGACCCTTATCCTCCCGCCAAGCTTCAAAGGGAGGCGATTACGGTTATTAATCCCTTCGGGTTAATGCAACACTAGTGCCAAAAAGGCCCTTATTTCCCTGATACGAGTGCCAAAATCATGTTTTGGCCTGCATTTTCCAAAATAGCGCCTCAAAAGACCCTTACATCGAAGAGTAATTGACGATGATCGCCTCCCGCGAGGCCTCGTCGTAAGCGATCCACACGTCGTCGCCGACCTCCACCCCGTACACCGGTTCAATCGTTTGGGTGATGCGGTAGACGACTCCGCCTCTTTCCGCCGTGATCGTCGCCAGCGGACGTTCCCCCAGCGTTCCGGCGTATTGAACCGCAGTCACCTTCGCCGCCCCCTGCTTACCTCTATGCAGCCGGACTTCCTTCGAGTAGTCGTCTTTTCTCATCGTGACGGGAAGAACCACGCCGGCTTTTACCGGCAGCTCTTTCGGCACAAACAGACTGTTGATCTTGCGGAGCCGCTCCGGTCCCTCGGTTAACATGACTTCGAACAGCATGAGCTTCCGTCCCCCGATCGCAATCGGGAATTCCTCCACCCGGAGCACTTCGCCCTCCATGGAAATTTGCTCCGCATGTTCGAAGCTGCCCCCGTCACCGTAACTGTAAAGCCGCACCGTCCCCTGGATCAGCGCCAGGGAAGCCCGTTCGCCGACGCGGTATTCGAACCCGGGAGGCTGCACCACCGGCACGGCATAGTCGCGGCCGTCGGCCGTAAAATGGAGTTGCAACGCCTGTCCCCGGTTCACCCTGCCGCATGCCTCGATCCGCCGCAGTACCGCGTTCTTTACGATCTCCGGTCCCGATTCCGGTCGCTGCCCCATGTCCTTAAGATCATCTTCCGTGATAAACACGGCCTTGTTCTTTTTCCGGTTATAGCTGATCATGACAGGATCTCCAACCTTGATATCGTTCAGGTACGAGATGACCTGTTTGATTTCAATCTCCTTAACCTGCCCCTCGTCTTCGAACCGGACGGTAAACCCGACCTGCGGTCGCTCGTTCACATAAAGGCCCGTTTCCCGCATATCGACGATCTTGCCCGGCAGCGCCACACCTTCGGCGATTTTTTTGGATCTTGTTCCCCTTAATAGGCGAGGAAGCAGAGCTCCGCTGAGGAAGGTGACAAACGGAATAAACAGCCAGACCACCCAGTTGATAACGAGTGCGTTGCCTTGCTTCACGTAATTCCAGAAGCTTTGAAGCGATAGGCGAGTTTCATTTTCCGCAACCACCCAGCTTCTGACCTGATCGCCCAGGAACACCTGGGCCTCCCGGCTTTTGACATTGACAAAGCCCGCCGCCGCATGCTCGCCGTTTACATAGTAAAGCATATCGCTGTCCGGTTCTTTGTGGAAGCCGGTATCCTCCCCTTTCAAATCCTCATAAGAGAGCTTTCCGAGCAAATCGGTGGCATCGCTGTATTTCCCGGTTTTCTCATTGAACACATAGCCCAGCACAGTCCCGTTCAGCTCATCTTCCGCCGTCGATCCGGCAATCAGCACCTCTTGGTCGTTCAGCAGAAAAACCTTGGCCTGATAAACCGGTTTGGGCGTCGGTACGGCGGCTCCCCATTCGCTCTTGGCCGCATTATAAAACACGGCCTTTCCGGGATAATCGCCATTCTCCCGGACCAGCTTCGCGTTGTTGAAGCCGAAGTGCTTGGCGAAACTCGCCCCGGCCCGGTCCTCCGCCTCGAACGTGTTCTCCTCCTTGTTCTGCAGGAGCACGAGCGGAAGCCCGTTTTTGTCCAAAATTCCGCTGACGAACGCGGTTCGGTCGTCTTTCAGGCTCACCGAAAAGATCGGAACCGCCTGATCGTTCTCAAAGCTGCGGTGAACTTCGCTCACACTGACAGGTCTCGCCGGAAGTAGATCGGGCTTATTGAAATTCGCAATTTGCAGCTTCCCGTCTTTCACCTGGGCCAGATAGAGCGCATCCCCTATCGTTTTCCCGGACACAATCAGCCGACCGCGCCACGAATAAGTCCCCGAGCCCATTCCCCCGGGGATGTGCACCGTTGATCTTGCCAGTTCTTCAACCTCCCCGGACGGGCGGATAAAGTTGATCCGCAGCCCGTTGCTGGTATTATACGTCGGTATGATCACACCGCCTTGCTGATATACCGCCGGTCCCAGTTCCCCGCTAAAGTCGGAATCCAGGACGAACTCCTTCAGCACATTTCCGGTGGCGGTATCAAACAGCCGAGCCGTAAACTGCTCTTCGCCGAGGTCCTTTTCGAAAACCCCCACCGCTTTTTTCCCCTCATCCAGCGCATAAACCCCTTTCGGAGTCGGCAGGTAATCATCGACATTCCCGACATAGCGGTTGTAATCGTTCCAGACGAACACGCTTAACAGAATTCCGGGTACAAAGAACACCAGATTCAACAGCGATATTCCCCGCATTTTTTTCACAATACAACCTCTCCCTTCCTAAAACACACGGCCGTCCCCAGCCTCCTTACAGATACGCTCCGAAATAGAACTCCGCCTTTTCCCTGGAATAACCATCCTCACCCCTCCAGGTGGCCATCGAGTTAAAGTCGGTGCCGCGGCCCCGTTCCTTCCGGTAGTCGTCTCCGGACTGCAGCAGTCCGGCGTATCCCCAGATTTCCATCACAAAGTCCCGTTCGTAGCCATTGGACGGAAAAACATCCTTCCAGCGTTTCTCCAACTGCCGAGCCGCTTCTTTGTCTCCGCAATCTTCCACCGCTTCAAACATGCGCCTAAGGATCGTCACGTCCTCCGCGATGACCGCGAATTCCTCCTCCTGCCCGGCGAGCAATTCCAAGTCCATCAGACAGTAGCTCAGCCAGTTTAAACGGACGCCTCCCCATTTCACACGCTCAAAATTAAGGACATTCCAGTCCTCATCGCGATATAGTTCGTTCGCCATCAGCCTTCTGTCGTTACAAGCGCTGCAAGTGGAGTAACTCGGCTGTTCGGCCGCTTGCGCCGTATAGGTATGTAAAGACAAGTCGTACGTTAACGCATAGCTGGACAGGGCGCTGCGCAAATAAACTTTGCGCGTGGATAAACTGTGCAGGAAGGCGCGTACGACTTTCTCTTTTGTAATCGACTTCTCGTGCAGCTCTCTAAGCCGGCGAATGCACTCGTCATGCGAGATCGTCACCGGGTCGAACATAACGCCTTTGCTCTTCGCATACTCGAAATCTTCATCCGTACAGAGAGGACCGCCCGCTCTCCAGCGGCCGGAACTCCAGTAGGTGTTCAGCAATATCTTTTTGGCCTTCGCATCCATTGCCTTACGCCTCCGTTCACTCAAAAATCCGCTCCACATAAAGTCCGGGGTTTGCCATAAATTCTCCGTATTTCGCCAAAGGCGCGTATTCCTGATGCTCCACGTCATAGTAACCGATCATTTTGGAGCCGGGATGCCAGACGAGAAGGATATCGCTGTAATTGTCCAGCTCGGCGGACAGACGCAGCAGCTTTTTACGGCCGTGCTTCATCTCAATCGTGTCGGTCAGGCTGAAGAAATCGATATAATTCACATCGTATTCGTTATCCGGCAAGGCAAGACGGAGCTCATCCCCGCTCAAAAAGGCCACCAGCTCCGCCGGAAGATGATAGCTTTTGAGCGTATGCAGCTTGATGCTCCGGTCATGAAACTCCGGCGGCTCCAACGCTTTGAAAAACTCCGCCATATCGCGGTTTTTCGCCGCTACGGCGATCGTATACGGCCGCTCGCCATTCTTCTCGGCCAGGGTGACATCCGCCCCGCGCTCGACCAGATAGCGGACCATGGCCATGTTTCCGTTTCTGGCCGCAACGGTCAGCGGGGTCGCACGGTAAGGGTACACCATGTCCGGTTCGTTGTAATTGATATCGACCCCGTGGTCCAGCAAATATTCGACGATGTTCAACTTATGGTCGGAAACGGCGGTGCGCAGCGTTTCGCCTCCGTGCTCCCGTAGGTCGAGCCCCAGCTCGCGGATCAGCGGAATATGGCCTGATTTTCCGTAGTAGGCTTCCTGATAAGCCCCCGAGCCGACATGGTTCACCAAGTCGATTCGGGCCCCCTGCTCCCGGACGAAGCGGACGGTCTCCTCCCGGCCGTACCGGACCGCCAGCAGAAAGGCCGGATTTCCCGGTTCGTTCAGCTCCGCTCCGTGCCGCACCAGCAGCTTTACAATCTCCAGCCGATCCATAATCAGGGCCAGATCCAGAGGGGATAGCTTGATACGGGTCCCCAACTTTATTTTTTCTTCCAAATCCCATCCATCCGCCAACCTCGTCTCTATCGCCGCCACATCCCCTTCGTAGATGTATAGCGCCATTTCCGGCAAAGTTTCAAATTTCCCTTTATCCCTGATCTTGTACATCATGATCCCCTCTCCGCCATAAATTTGGCCAAACTTTATTCCGCCGCCGTAAAAACCAACACCCGCCCGTCGGTATTGATGACCTGCGTCCCGTTGCCGAGCTCCGCCATGGGCCGATCCCAATGGATATGTCCGCAGCAGACCAGCAGAGGCGGCGCGGCCTCAAGCTCCCGCCGGATTCCCGGATGGCCGGGCAGCCCTAGGGCCGGTACGTCCGGCCCCTGATGCAGCAGCAGCATATCCGGACCGCGGCGAAGCAGGTTTTTCAGCGCGGCCAAAAAATCCGCCTCGGGCATCCGGTTCGGCTTGCCGGCCCTCCCGGTCACGCCGCCCAAGCCGCCAACGACAAGGCCGCGGTGCGGGGCTGTCTTCGGCTCGGCATAGTAATCCACACCCGGGAGCGCCTCGAGCCTGGCTCTCCCCTCCGCTGTCAACAAATCGTGATTGCCCGCCACGCCAAGCACGGTGCCGAACTCCCGGCGGAACGCCTCCCATACCGGAAGCGGATCGCCGCTGGAGCCTCTTTGGCCCGGGTCGGCGTACAGATCTCCGCATAGGAGCACGACAGCCCGTTCGGGACTGAATTGCGGAAGGCAGTCTTCCAGCACCAAAGCCAATAGTTCAGGCAACTCCTCGCCGACCAGCCTGGGGGAACGCGTTCCTAATGGACCGTGTCCGGCCACCCCTTGAAGATCCGAGGCGACGATCAGCGCATCCACCTCGTCCGGAAGTCCGAGCATCTCCCCCAGGTAAACCGGCAAATATTCGTAGGACACCCCTTGGCTTCCGGGGGCGGCGGCGGTATAGGGCAGTCGCTCTATCGGTTCCTCCGCCAGACAGACCACCTTCAACTGCGCTTTGCCTGCGCTGCTGCGGGACTTCATAATGCATCACTCCTGACTTTCGGGTCACCCGATCGTAGAGACCACATTTCCATCCTGGTCCTTGATATGGGTTTTGACGACCTGAATAACCAAGCCTTTATAAGTAGATATCCGTACCGTCTCTTCTCTCGGCTGCAAGGTCCGCGACAGTTCTTCCGCCGCCGCTGCATCCAGCCTCAACCGTACCTCTTCCTCGCCCGCCTCGCAGCCGGTTTCTTCTCCCGGCTCCAGAACGACCCGCAGGTCGTGGCTCGCCAGGGTCAACTCCTTCCCTTTCAGGAGCCGGCCGCGCAGCAGCTTCGCTACCGTCGGCGCCTGCTTGGCTCCCAGCGTAAGCACCGCCGGCGTCTTGCTCAGAAGGCGATTCTTGCCGGCCTCCCAGGCCAATTGATCCACGAACAAAAAGCCGGTGCTTGAGCCGTCCCGCTCGATCCCTCGTTGGATCGCTTCGTTTACAGCGGGAATCTGCAGCAGGGAATCGCGCGACAAGTCGGTGATGTATCCCGGGAGCGCAGCCCGGCCGGCCTCCAATACGCTCAGCGTGCTCCATGTCTTCATCGCTTCCAGCTCATCCTCCGTAATTCCGATCATCTGCAGAAATTCAACCCGTCCGTTCGGAGTATGTACGGCAGGCAGTTCGGGATCTTCCATAAAAGCCAGGGCGGTCAGCAGGGTGTCCGCGCCCAGGCAGATCGGCCCGTTGGCGTCCAGATAATCGCCGGCCGCGAAAATATTCCCGCTGTTAAACACGTACCGCCCCATATTTTGCAGCAGGTTCAGCGCCCACATCGGAGGCTCCTCCTCGTCTTCCTTGCGCGCCACCCGAAACGTAAGCTCGAATCCGTAGCCGCTGTAATCGGGATCCTCCGATTCTTTTTCGTAAAGCTCGGAAAATCCGAATGTCACGATATGCCAATGCGGGGACGGCTGGTCCGCCTTATAGGCGCTGAGGCCGTCCAGCGGATCTTTTCCTCCCAGCATATAGGGGATCACCGTGCCGTAATGCTTGGGCTCCTGCGTCCCGTAAATCCTGGTCATCTGCTCCGTAATCGCATCCCATCCGATGGTCACTGCCTCTTCGCTCATCCTTTATTCCTCCAAGTCATTTTTTTGTTATATTTTGTTAAACGGGCACCTGCCCGAGATACCGAGAGTTTCTAAAATCCATGAAACGATGCCTAGTGTCCGTCAAATGTCCGTGTCGTCCGTCGAAAATCTCTGCAGATTTGCAGGAATTCTAATCAATGGTGTCAGATGGGGCACTAGTACCTATCAGACAACATGGATTAACGGGAAAACCTCCCGCTATTCTACCGTTCTTGGCCCTTGAATTGAATTTAACTGGAAAAGCTCCATCTATTTCGCGGCTCAATGGCCGATCTGCACAATTTCAGGCGAAATAGCGGGAGGTTTTCCAGCTAAATCGCCTCCCCAGCCGTATAGGCACCAAAATAACGGGAGGAATTCCCGTTAATAGAAACCAAGCCGTCGGATTACCAGCCAGCCCCCCACCTGTTCACGGCAGCTTACGCTTCGGCTTCTTCGGCACGACGGGTTTCCAGGCTATCGATATTCCGGCTTCGCCGCAAGCCTGGTTGACCGTGTCGAGCTGCTCCGTTTCCACCTCCCACAGCCAAAAGTCGTTCCCGAGCTCCGTCAGCTTTCCGTGCTCACGGCCGCTAACAATCCATTCCCCCAGCTTGACCCCGCCAATATCGATCTCAAGATGCCGATGGTTCACCAGGTTGCAAGGGTACACCATCCGGAGCATCTCCCCGGAATACCGTCCCTTTCCACCGTATAAACCGGGCGTTTCCTTGTTAAAGGCAAAGCGGTTTTCATACGGATACACGGCCGCCCCTCCATTCCCCGCGGCATATAAATAGGCGTCGGTCATCTTTTTGGCACTGTAAACCACGGCGTAACTAAAGCGGGGAAAACGCTTCACCAAGTTTTCGAGCCACGTTTTCAGCGGGGCGTACACTTCTTCCAGGGAGAACTCGCAGAACGCCGTCAGATGGGGAAATCCGCCGAACTCCCCGGTTTGCCGGCTGAAGGCCGCATGCCAGGGGACCGAGCCTTTTCGCTCGTGATAAAGCCAGTAGGCATCGCAATCGCCGCTCAACACCATCTCTTTCAGCCGGTCCGGGGCAACCTCGAACAGGTCGTGATCCCCTATGTGGTCCCCGTCGCTTAAAAGCCTGTAGTACGTAGCGGAGTTTACGCTGACGCCGATCGTCTCGAAAAAAGACCGGCCGATGTCCAAAGCCTCCCGCGCGGTAATACCCTCCGTATCGTAAATCGCAATCCCCGTACTCACGGCAATCCACCTCCGTTTTTTTTGAATAAATGATGTAAGTAATGGTTAATCCGTATTTCTTATGTATGATGCAAAATGGTGGGGAAATCGCATTCGTATTACATGGTAAACCCTCCTCTCAAAATTCTGTAACTCCGCAAAAAATGAACTAGACTCGCCGCAAACGAAGGCCGGCTGCTTTAGGATGAAGCCAATCCGTTCGGTTCAACGGGTTTGCTGAGCCAATGCTCGTCGGTTTGCACATGATTCTTCCGGACAAACTTGGCGACCGAGCGCTTGAAGTCCTCGTAAGGAAATTCGGAGGCCAGCCGGACCACGTAGCCCTCTTGCTCTCCGCCGCACCGCGACTGCTTCGTATAGCACGCCTTGGCGGCTTCCTCGCTCCAGATCCCGCGATACAGCACCGGAACCGACGGGATTCCGAGCTTCTCCGCCCAGGCTACCGTCTCATCCCACGACAGACAAATATTGCGGTCATCCCATACCGAGAAGAGCAGGTAATAACCGGGCAGTGCCGTATAGTACAGCGAGTGCTTTGCGTACACGTTTTCCCCGCACAACCGGTATCCTTCCGGGATCAAATATTTGATGCCGCCGTGGAGCGTCTTTACGTAATGGCGCGACGTGTGGTCTTTGCTGTCCAGCGATCTGGCGTGCATAAAGTCCCGGTACATCGTCGTGTTCTCCCCGTCCATTTTTTCCGTAATGACGACCTCCCGCCCCGTAAAATGATCCGTATTCCGCAAAATCTTGTCATCGTCGGTGTAGCTTCTGGACCACGGCAGGTGCATCGTTTTCGGGTATTTCACTTTCATTTCATCACCTCCTCTATTTGCCGAACGTGTCCGCTTCGGCGAAGAAATACAGCTCCGCAAGCATCCTGTCGCCAAGCAAATGATAGATTTTCGAAGCTCCGGCGTCTCCGCCGTGCAGAATCTCCATATGGAAGCTCACCAAATCGACCACATGCAAAATAAAATCGTCCCCGTACCCAAGTTCCTTCAGAACGTGGCAGGCGATCGCCGCGGATACATGCTCGTGTCCAAAATACGAGTAATAGCCCCGGTTCGGCTTCCAGACCTTGCAGAACGGCTTGCCCGCGTCATGAAACAAGGCGGCCAGCTGCATTTCCAGCAGGTATTCCCCTTCGTAAAAAGCATCGACATATTCCAGAACAGCCTGAGTATGCTCGGACAACGTTTTGGAATGATAGGGATTCTCCTGGTCAAAGTGCAGCATCGCTGCAAAATAGGGAGAACTCCGCAAATAGGCAAACAGCTCGTCATGGCCCGGTTTTCGCGCAAGCAGCTGTTCCAGCCCAGCCCTCTCCAGCCCGGTTTCCGCGGGCGTACGAACGAGGTGCAGCTTGTCGAAACCTTCGGCTAGCACGGGAAACTCGAAGTTCTTTGCGTACTTCTCCAGCACCCGGTCCTCAATTTTGCGTTTTCGCTGCTGCACCCGTTCGCGGGCCAGCTCGTAAGGCGTGGTAAAAATATGGCATTCCACCGGAACCGCCTTGAATCGCTTTACAAACTGCATCCGCCGGTCCCTCGCTACGTTCGTCGCGTCAAACACGACGTTTCTCCCGGACGCCAGCGCCCGTTCGATCTCGGCAAAGGCTTCGTCAAAAATGCGATAGGTGTTTTTTTGCCGGGTTTCGCTCCCGAACAGCCTTTCCCGGATCGCATCCGTCGCCACCAGCACGGCTCTTTCCCGTTTGCAGCATTCTTTCGCATAGTGGCTTTTGCCGCTGCCCGGAATACCGGCCAGCATATGAATGGTACTCATCTTCATCACCTCCTCTCCAAGGCTTGATGTCTCAAGTATATCAACCCGCTTTCCTGTGCAGAAGGTATTTGCGATGAAACAAAAAAATCGGCGGTCTAATGGATTAAACACATTAAATCGCCGATTCAACAAGGGTATGCAGCTTGCTTTCCGCAAAATTTACGTGCCAATTCTGAAATAGAAAACCATCATTCACTTTTTTTATTGTATGGATTACCAGCGCAGCGGCTCCTGGTCCCGCCACAGCATCCAGCGGTCCGTTTCCAGAATATCGGCCGTTCCGATGCTGTATTCGCTCTTTCGTCCGCTGTCCAGGTCCAGCAGATGGAGCATGCCCCCGTACGTGCCGACGGCCAGCATCTTATCGTCCGCGGTTACCGTCATGCCGAAGATCGTACTGCCTACGAAATACCGCCAAATCTCCCGGCCATCGCCGTCGATCAACTTGAGATAGCCGTAGGCGTCCCCGAGAATAAAGCCTTGCTTCAAAGACACGCCCGCATAGACCCGCATCTCTTCATTGGTCAAAGGCCACTCCGCTTCCCTGTCGCCGAGCCGCCCCTGACCGGACTCCGCAAACGGCACTCGGATCGTCGCCCCGTTATAAAAGTGACAGGCATTGTACCACACTTCACGGCCATCCTTTGAAAACCGGGCAAAGTGCGGGTAGCTGGACGCCGGTTCGAAGGCGTAGACCTCCCCGCTTTGCAAATCCTTCAACATATGCGAGCTTCCCTGCGTGCCGTAAGCCAGCCACCGGCCATCGGGCGAGACGTCCCCGTGAACCATATCCTCAATGGTATCTTCCGCTTTGTACTTGAGGAGGTCCGGGAGTTCGGGATAGAGCAGCTCGGCCTTCCCCTCGCTGTCCAACAAATAAACCCCGTACCCGCAAACGAGCAGCAGCTTCCTCCCCCCATCAAAAGGAATCACCTCGTCCATCACGTTCTCGGGATGCGCTTCATCGGCCAGGGATTCCAAATCCGGGATCGCCGCCTTCAGCTTGCCCTGCACCTCTTGCCAAAGGTAGACGGCTACGCGTTCGCCTTCCGTATCGGCGGTCATGCCATGAACCACGCGAATGCCTTCCTCATCGACCAGAGCGACGTATTCGCCGTCCCGCGATCCTCCGGCGAAGCACGCGCCGGATACTTCGCCGAGCCCCTCCTCCCGGGCGACATAAAGCGTCCCCCGTTCCCGCTGGCCGCCGACATGCACCAGCAAGCTGCCGTCCCGCAAAAAAGCCAGCGGTTTGACCGGCTGGAGCCGCTCCTGAAACTCGGAGGTAATCGGCCAGGATGCCGGCGGAATCTCCTCCCGCAGGCGCTTCGTCTCCCCGGCCCGATTGGCGCCGCGAATCATGCCCAGGATCTCTCCCGCGAGGCTGCGACGCTGGTCCTCCTCCGGCGGCGTGAGATCTTCCGGCCAGTCGGTTTCCATGCCGACCCGGACATATTCGTTGATGTCGGAAGCGTAGCGTTTCCCTTCCGTCCGCCACCGTTCCGCGATTTCTTGATTCAACCAACTCATCGTATCAATCTCCTTATGTATCGAACTATTGATTTGCATGTAGGGCAGCCGTGTGAAATGTTCTTCCGATCGCTGTTGCTCCCAGATGTCTTAATTAAACTCATTAAGGTAGAAATCCGGTCACAAAGGCGAGCGCTACGCCTCTCCAGAATCATTTCACACTCTCGCCTATTGCTAAATCTTAGGTTCAACTTATATATATATTAAACGATAAGAACTCGCAGAGGTGTTCCGCGCGCTCCGCTCCCAGCAATGCCCGAAGTGGCGGTTCTACTTGCTCCAAATAAGCCGGTTTGGTTTCATAGGTTTCTTCATCCACGACTTCTCCGCCAAAAGCGCGCGCCCCCTCGATCAAAATCGCCAGCGCCAGGAACAAATCTCCCAGCGAGGACGCGACGCATTCGGGACGTCCCCCGGCTACCCCTGCATATACCGGAGAACCCGGCACAGAAGTATCGACAATCAGCGGATCGTCGTTGAAATTGGCGATGACCACGTGCTGACGCGGCCAGGTTTCGGATTCCCGGTAGGGCTCGCTCTGACCGATCCAGCGATAGCCCAACTGCTGGCGGTGCAAATGCTCCGGCGCGGCAAAAAACAACACGGCGGCATCCCCGATCTCAACGGCGGCATTCCTCAGCTTCTGTGTCCCTTGCGCCTTCGAGTCTCTTATTTCGTAATGGCTGTATAAATACATAAGCTCCGGAGAAACCGGAATCTGCTCGTCGATTTCACAATGAACCGGCTCGGGGCGGAGACGGATCTCATGCTCTTCGAACAACCCAAACTCCGCATTGTAAAGATCCTGCTGCTCCAAGAAACGCTGCAAAGCAGCTTTCAACTCCTCCACAATTTACCTCCCCTCTGCCTTAAGAGTCCCACTCCATAGGCCTATCTTTTTATGATACACTGGAAAAGCTAGGAAGCGGTAGGTACAAAGTATTCAGAAAGGCAGGGATGAGGATGTTCAGTTTTTCAGCGGAAACGCTGGTGGATCGGGAAAACCACGCATGGGAGGAGATCCTTGAGCTGCTGCGTCAGGGCAAAAATCCATATATGATCGCTCCCGCCGTGCGGGAATCGGCGATAGACACATTATACAACTTGCAAGTGAGTACAAAGTCCTATCTGGGAGCGGTGGCTTACGAGACGGGAGGCATCCAGTGGGACGAAGGCTGGATTACACTGCTTGGAGCGGGTGGTCCGGGTATCTTCGGCAGTCTGAGCTCCTGGAATGGGCTGGGGACGGAACCATCAGTAGTCACGCCCGAGGACGGCTTGCTGGTGGTCGCTTATGATGCGGCCGGAGGCTTTTTTGCGCTGGATACGGACAAATTCGGCCGAAGCGGGCTTATCTATTATTTCGCGCCGGATACGCTGGAATGGGAATCGACCGACCTGCAATATTCCGGTTTCCTGGCCTGGCTCGCGGAGGGCGATTTGGATTTGTTCTATCAGACCTTCCGCTGGAAAGGCTGGCAAGCCGATATGAAACGCCTTGAGGAAGGCCAGGTTTTCGCCTACTACCCTCCCCTCTGGACCGCGGAAGGCGGCGGAGAGTCGAGCCGGAAATCACCCGTTTCCGTTGCGGAGGCCTGGGGCGTTGCCGTGGGAGGAGCCAAATAAACGTCGCGGACCCAGGCCCAGGGCGCTCTTCGTAAGGGGGTGGAACGATTCCCTGTACGACGGACCGCGCTTTTGAAAGTCCAACCCACTAACGGGAATTTCTCCCGTTAATTTGGCTCATAACGTCCTCAGGGGGCAATTTAGCTGGAATTTCTCCCGCTATTTCCGCCCACAAGGGGCAAAACCGCCTCTTCACCGGAGATTAACTGGAGGTTTTCCCGTTAATTGTGAGCTTCCGGCTATGTGGGTTAAATTAGCGGGAGATTTTCCAGCTAAATGTTCGGTATGTGTTCCGGCCATATATAAAGGCGCGGCGGGAGCCCGAATGTCCAACGGGCAATAACCGGGCGGCCTCAAGCCGTCAAACCAACGGCCTAAACCATGTCCTCCCGGACCCGGACGTCCCTCGTCCTCTCTCCATACCAGGCGTAGAACGACTGCCCCCAAACGGCGGGAACGTCGGACAGCTTCTGATGGAGGACGGGGCGGGCCCGGTTTGCCACATGCACGGAAGCCAGCCCCAACCAACGCTGCAGTACGTTCCGCGTGACCTTGACCTCAATGATTTTATCCCTCTTGCTGATAAACAGCCGCGAAGTTAACCCGCCGGTCCGAAATTGCAGAAAAGGACCGTGGATCGCATAAGCGGTATTCCAATAATTCAGCAAACTCCATATCACCGTCCAGATGAACAAGCCAGCCGCTACCATCCACCACTCCACAAAAGACATCCATCCCGGAACCGGCGGAGGAAAGCGAAGCAAAATCAGCGCCGCCGCGGCCCAAACCCAGCTGTATTTGATCATACTCGTCCCCAATGAGCGACGGGGCAGCGGGTCCATCCCCGGCGCTATCTCATAGGCGGGCAGCATTTCCGACACCAGACGGTAGGCTTGCTGCACCGGCAGAAAGGGATACAGCGAGTTCACCTCCTGCTCTTCCTCCCCCGTTCCGCCGGCGGTAATCAGTCGGACCTCCGCCAAGCCCAGGAGGCGCTTCATCGGGGATTGCGTGATTTCCACACCCTGGACCTTTTCCTTCGCGATCGAGAACGCCGTTGTCTCCACCATCCCCTTGGCGATATAAATCCGCTCCTCGTCGGAGGAAAGTTCGAACTTGCCGAATTTGTAAAAAGTGACGGCGATCCCCGCAGCGACGGAAACGACGGCCAGCAACACGATCACCCCGCCCGCCAGCCACCAGGAGCTCATCAGCACGGCGAGCACCCCTTGGGCCTTATCTTCAAGGTCAAGGTCGATAAAATCCTCGGCCTTGGAATAAAGCGAAAAAAGTACCGGAATCAGAACGAGAAAGCTTAACGAAGTGAAGGAGGCTTTAATCAACTCCTTTCGCGTCGGGCTAAAGTGCATCCTCCAATCGGGTTCCGGAGCGCGCGGCGCTTCCGGAGACGCCGAAGGATTCGCCGAGAGGTCTCGAGACGCCGTTTCCATAACGGCTTCAGCCTGCGCTTCCGCCGACTCTTCTCCCACGTCCGACGCGTCCGACGGTCCCTCCAACCGGATCAGCCCCGCCACCCGCTTCTCCATCCGCTCCGCCTCCTCATTAGAGACGACCTTAAACTCGACGGCGGCATCCTCGCCATCCATCCCGGTTTCAAACCGGATGGCCGTCACCTTGAAAATCCGGTGAAACACCGTCGTATGGCGGTTTATATTTTGGATTTTGGCGAACGGAATCACTTTTTTCGATTTGACGAAGACCCCCTGCTCCAAACGAAACGAAGTATCATCAAGCTGATACCGGCGGGTCAACCAGTTCCACCCGATGGACAATAAGCCGATCCCTGCGATAACAAGTATAATTAGCCTCCCGTACTTCACCCAGGCTGCGTCGGACCCCGCCTTAAGCACGAACAGGAAGAAAAAGAAATAGACCGTGTTCTTCCCCAGGTTCCAGATTCCGAGCAGCATAACCAAGGGATGATAACGCTTCGCCCGGCTCATTCGTCTACCTCCTTCAGCTTGGCATATCGCGCGATCTGATTTCTTAATGCCTTGGCCACATCCTGCTCCAGCACGGGAATCGTATGCGAGGAGCCCATCGTTTTGACCGTGACCGAGCAGACTCCGTACCTTCTTTGCAGCGGCCCCTGTTTGGTCGCTACCGATTGAATTTTGGCCATGGGAATCAGCTCATCCGTTTCCGTAAAAGCTCCGTATTTTAACTGCAAAAACTGCTCCGACACGGCGTAGCGCCATCTGGAGTAAAGAATAAACGGCTGCAGCAGCAAGGACCAGAGCGTAAGCACAGCCGCGAGAACGGCCGCTCCGAACAGAATCCAGCCCACCCAGAATACCCAGGAAAACCGGGCATCGAGATAAAATAACGTACCGAGCACCAGAAAAGCGATAAGGCTTCCGACCGCCTCATGGATGATCCATATTTTCACCGCGTGTCGGGATAAACGGTTTTGGGGATCTTGTAATGTATTGGGCAAAACGACCACTCCTTTCAACCGACACCTAGTTTAACAAGGGTGTTCATGTATTTCAATACATATTTATTGTTTTTCGATAAAACATTGTTGATTTTCATGATACCCTGTGCTAAATTGAGTTCCAGATCACCATAACTTTCGGGCAAAGGAGCATCATCCATCATGAAATCCAAAATGATTTTCAAGCTGGGGTCCGTTCTTAGCTTGGTCGTATTTTATATCGCCCTGCTCATCTGCGTGCTGGAAGCGCTGGAACATATCTCCCATCTGTGGTTCGCCGACAGCGGGTGGACCGGAATTCTCGGTACCTTTGAACCGATTTTCAGCTATGTCGATATTCATTTTAAGCAGCATCCGGATCTGTATCAAAGTAAGTCTTACATTGCCCTGTCCTTCGTAAACTCCATCAGCGCGATGCTTTTGACCACCATGTTCGCATGGTATATGCATCGATTGCTGAGAAACATTTACCGGGACAGCCTGTTTATGAATGAGAATGTTCCGGTTTTTTACAGATTGGGGATCAGCATTATTGTGCTGGGGACGTTGTTCAACTACACGGAAGGTGTGATGTTGTCCCAAGCCATCGGCGAACTGCAAATCACCAACGCCTCCATCTCCTTGACCGATATTTCCTATGTGGACAGCCTGATCAGCGGATTCATTCTGATCATCATTGCCTCGGCCCTCAAGATCGCCGTTCGCGCGGTAGAAGAAAACAAAAATACGATCTGATGCAGAAAGTAGGTGACGGGCGTGATTCGAATCAAGCTCGATGTCGTGATGGCTCAGCGGAAGATGTCGTTGACCCGGCTCTCCCAGCTGGTCGGAATTACGCAGGCCAATCTGTCCATCCTCAAGAACGAGAACGGCAAGGCGATTCGGTTCTCCACCTTGGACGCGCTTTGCCGGGCGCTCGAATGCCAGCCCGGGGACTTGCTGGAGTATGTGGATGACGGAGAAGAAAGCGGCGGACGGAGCAAGGGGACGGAGGAAGAACGTTAGAGGTATAAAAAGAACGGCCGGTTCAGGCGGATCGCGATCGCGACAACCTGAATCGGCCGACGTGAACGGCTCAGACTTCGTTAATGTTTTGCAGCTTTCATCAGCTCATAGATTTTGCGGGTCGTATTGACGTTTCTCACCGTAACTTTATAGTAAAGCTTTGTCCCAATCAGCTTCTGCATCCCGCTCTTGGTCACATGCTCCCGGTCCACCGACCACAATATCGCTCCCGGAACGTAGATCACCCGGTCGAATTCGGGCTTGATCACCAGTTGCTCCAGCGAGCTTTCGTGATCCACCTCATCCCAGAGAAACAGCACATCGCTTTTCATGGCCGGGCCGTTGCTCCAATCGGGAGGAAGCGCCTCGGCGATCCGGGAGAATTCTTCGAAACTGCGAACCACCACCCGAATCTGCAAACCGAAATCCGCCAGAATCGCCGCTTCCAGCACGGCGGCCAGCTCGCTGTTCGATGGGATATCGGAGTCGAAAATAATATTTCCCGTATTAATATAGGTTACGACATCCCTCATCCCAACCCGCTCGAAGCTCGCTTTCAGTTGCTTCATATCAATCTTGTTGTTGCCTCCGACATTGATTCCGCGAAGCAGAGCAATATAAATCACGCGCTTCCCCCTCTCAAAAACTCAATGACTACTATTAAAATCATATTTGAACCGTCAGCTTTTGTATATATAAGTTTAACTATTAGCATTTCACACTTTCGGACGTCTTCCGGGTTGCGGCCCAGAACAGGAACGCCGCCGCGCTGATTCCTCCTCCGAGCGCGCAAACGCCGAGCCATCCAGCCCGGGAATAAACGAAAGTCGCGGCTACCGCCCCCGCGGCGCTTCCCAAAGAATAAAAAATCATATACCCTGCGGTCAGCCGGCTTCTCGCTTCCGGACGAACGCTTAATATCATGGTTTGATTCGTGACGTGAACCGCCTGAACCGCATAATCCAACATGATTACCCCCAAAACAAAAATCCATAAAGACTTCTGCAGCAATCCGATCGGCACCCAGGAAAGAGTTAGCAGCAGCAGCGCCAAACCGGTTGTGCGTTGACCCAGCCCCCTGTCCGCCAGCCGCCCCGCACTTCTGGCCGCCAAGGCACCCGCAGCTCCGGCCAGCCCGAATAAACCGATCGCGGTATGGCTTAACGAAAAAGGCGGGGAACTGAGCGGCAATACCATTGAGGACCATAAGGTACCGAAGGCAGCAAAGATAAAAAAGGCCAGCATCGCGCGGACCCGCAGCAATGGAATGTCAAGGAACAAATCCTTCATCGAGCTCAGCAATTTCAAATATGAGATACGCGACGAACGTCTACGGGCGACCGGAGTGACCAGGACGAATGAAATGGACATGATTAAGGAAATAGCGGCCGAAACAATATATACCGTGCGCCAGCCGGACAAGTCCGCCAGCGTCCCCGAAAACGTCCGGGCCAGCAGAATTCCGATGACGATACCGCTCGTCATGAGCCCGATAACCTTGCCGCGATCACCGGGTAAAGATCTTGCCGCTGCGAGCGCAACAAGGACTTGCGCGACAACGGCCAAAAAGCCGACCATTCCCATGCCGAGAAACAGCACAGTAGCGCCGGGTGCGAACGCCACCAGACTTAGAGCCGCGGACGACAGCAGCAGCATCCAGGTGACGAGCCGGCGCGGCTCCAGTATATCGCCCAGCGGGACGAGGAAAAACAACCCCAGCGCATAACACAGCTGGGTCGCCGTGATCACCGTCCCGATTACGGCTTTACCGATACCAAATTCGGTGGCGATAACATCGAGCAACGGCTGGGAAAAGTAAACGGTGGCCACCGCGGTACCGCACAGGAAGGCATAGAGCAAAGCGGCCGCTCTGGAGAGGTGCGTCGAAAAATCCGAAGATTCCGGATTCGAATCGGGAAGAAGTACAGGATGGGACAACAAAACAACCTCCTTTTTTGTACCAATCGGTATTTAATTTTGTTCATATTACCTTGAACCTTTCTCTATTGTCAACTGGAATTTGACGAAACCGCAATTAAATCCTATGATTATTTTATACTGTTCGGTATTTTAGAAAGGGGAAGACTATGGGCAGAATTCGCGAATTCGATGAACAAAAGGCTTTGACCGAGGCGATGCATCTTTTTTGGGAGAAGGGATATGAGGCCACCAGTTTGAGCGATCTGACCGCCCGCATGGGGATTCGCAAGCCTAGTCTTTATGCGGCCTACGGGGATAAATCGTCTCTATTTGAGGCGGCGCTCCGCAAGTACAATCACCTGCATGCCCAGCAGGTTCGTGAACGGCTAAAATGCGAGACTTCTGTTAAAGAGGCTTTTCGAAAACTTTTTCACGAGGGGGCGTTCCCAGGCTCCGTTCAAGGAAGAAGCGGTTGTTTCTGCGTCAATACGATGGTTGAACTAGCCCCCCATGATGCGAGGTTTGAAATATTAACCCGCGAGCATCAACAATATCTGGCGGTAATGTTTGAAGAAACGCTCGCACGTGGTGTCGCATCCGGAGAGCTCGGCGAGATCGGGGATAAACGGGCCGTCGGACAGACCCTGGTAGCCTCTTTTATCGGAATTACCGTCCTGAAAAAATCGAATCCGGACCCGGCATGGATCGGAAATTGCATTGATACGGCGTTGACGCTGCTTCCCGATCCGAAAGGGAATGGATCCTGTTCATCCGAATTGGGGGGCATTTATGAAAAGCGACCGTAAAAAATACATGTTCCTTTTTGCCGCTGTGCTTCTCGTAATCCTGGCCCTTATGGTCATTCCCACCCTAAAGAATTCATGGCAAATGCGGACCCTAAAATCGACCGATCTGACGGATTTGTCCATCATGAACATAAGGCCGGGCCAAACCGAGAACTCTGTTGATTTTTCTCGGTTTAAGCCCTCGCCTGACTTTGAAGACCAAACCCAACACGGTATTCAATACAAATACTTTGAAGACTTCATGGTCGTCTTCGATTCCAGCGGAACGATTGTGAAGCTGCAAACCTTGTCCGATAAGGGCCTCCGAAGCTTTGGGGACGGGACGATCACCGATATGGCGCAGGTGGAGAAGCGCTGGGGAACCGATTTTGTCGTGCGCAGTTATAACCGTGAGCAAGGGCTGACCGCGAGGATTTATGAGGATAAGCAAAACCGGCTAAAAGCGGAGTTTGTGTATCCCGGAAACGGAGAACTCGACGGTAAGCTCGTTTTTTTGATACTGGAGAAATACTAACCCGCTCGGCCCCTCAAATTCCGACGCGTTGCGCGACGTACTGGCGGTATCCGAAGCCGGAGCGGATAACACGACATCTTTATACCGAACCCCCCGGAATAAGATCCCGGGGGGTTTGCTTTACTCCTCCATAACCGCCCAAAAGTCCGGCCCATACTCCCCCTCCGGCAAAAGGACCTTCACCTCTCGGTAAGGGAACTTCCCGCCCGTCTTTAAACGGTGCAGTTCGTTATAAAGCGGCGAGCCGAAGGTGAATTCCAGTTCACCGTCCTGCAGATTCAGCAATAACGAGTGAACCGTTCCGAAGTTTTGCCGGTAATTATGAACTGTAATTCCATCCGGGGATTCTTTGAGGGTCAAATCTCTTAGTTCTTTTTTCGAAACAGTATAATTCCCTCCAAGCATCTGATTCATCTTATCGTAACGAACTTTGGACTGCCGCAGTGTTCCATCGTCTTAGATTCCCGGCAATAAAGCATGATTCGTTGCGGTGATATATCCCGTCTCCCGGTCGGCTCTTTTCATGGCTCTCCGGCCGTCGTATGTCTCAAACAGGGCGGCATGCCCCTGGCGATCGGCCATCAGCAGATTCATATTGGCCCCGATCGGCATATCACGCAAGTAAAGAATCGCTTCCTCGACATCTTTGCAGTTCTCGAGCAAGGCCCTCACGATGATGCCGAATTGCAAACCGCGGACAACCGGCCTTTTCATGCCGGGATGAGCCCCGACCGGGATGCCGCAGGAGGCGAAAGCCACCGCTAACCCCCTCTCATTTATACCTTCGCTGCGGCCGAAGAAAGATACCGAGAACCCGCTGTGACTGTATTTTCTCCGGACTCTGGTCGAACACAGCCGCATATCGGATATTTCCGGAGTCAAATCGTAGTTCCGAAGGAGATAGGTTTTCCGGTCGGTCGATTTAGAGGGTAAAATCGCGGCTAGACTGCATCCGCCGGGCTCCAAAAAGTTCTCGTCAAAAAACTTCAGCGACCTGCACTCCACGTTCAATGAATCCGCAACGGCTTGCAGCTCTTCTTGAAGCCCGGGACAGTATTCTTCCAATACCGTTATCGATTGTTTAAATCTTATCGGTTCCATAGGGTGGGAGGAAACCCATCTTTCCGCCCAAGGGAACGATTTTATCTCTTCTCCCTGTATTCTGCCGACCTCATAGCTATCTCCTTCCAGATAGGAAAAATAAGCCGATACGCTTTCTGCGTCCGGAATTTCCGCCTTCATCGTACGGCCCCCTCTTTCCGCATCTCGGCATAGTGTTTTCCCGCTTCAAACGGATGTCCTTTCAATCGGGAATGATACTGATACACTGGTTTTCCTCCTTTATAAGCGTTCTACTAAAAGAATAAACTCTCCAGCAGCTGGAGAGTTTACCCTCTATTTCGCCTATGAAACTCGAAGAACATGATGTGTTATTCCCAAAGCGCGACGGGCACGCATAATTTGGTCATAAGTTCGGAAGGCGGGAGACTTAAATCGGGATGAATCTCTCTACCGGTATATTCCGACGGAACAAGTCCTTGTTCGTAAATCTCCAAGTAATCGCCTTTTCGAGTCAAATTTTGTTCGGCCAGCCAGTGCTGCAGTCTTTCGTAACCAGCTCCAAGCTCGGAGTAAGGCCCCTTTATCTTCAGGCAAGCATAGGTCCCCGCAGGCAACACCTTACAGCCTTCGATCTGAGCGTTCCCCTCGACCGGTAGAAGGAGCTCGACATCCGCTTCTCCTTGACTCAAGCCCCGCTCATGAAAAATCGCCATCAATTTTCCCTTGACGGTTAGGTTAAACGCGTAAACCCGGTCAAATAAATCTTGGACCAGGTTATCGATAAAGACAGGTTTAATGTGCCGCCGAATCGTATAAACGCGCAACGCTTCCCGTTCCTCCAGGCAGCACTCCGACATCATCGGTCCCGGAAGCAGCGACGATGCTTTGGCGACCTGCTCCTTTAAGCGGCGCATCTGTTCCATTTGTTCATCCAGCTGTTTTCGCTTCTGTTCAAGCTCGCGAAGCTTTTCTTCAAACAAACCCTCCCAGGGTCCCGAGTCCTGGTTTTCCAAAAACTCGCGAATTTGTGCCAAGGAGAATTGACAGCTTTTCAGCAGTTTGATTTTTTGTACGGCTTGGATTTTGTCATAATCATAGTATCTGTAATTGGTGAATGGATCGATAAAAGAAGGCTCTAGCAGCCCGATTTCACTGTAATAGCGCAGCGTTTTGACCGGGACTTTGCAAATTTCGGAAAATTTCCCTATAGAGTACAGCCTGCTCTTCCTCCTTCCCCGTCTTACTTAGGCCCGCCCGGCACAGGCCAATGAAAAGGGCGCGACAGACCGGCGGGAAGCTTTGTTCCCGCATCGCCTTTGGCCGCATTCACCTGGAATTGGGACAGAAACAGGCTGTCCCTCAGGTCCGCCCCACGGAGGTCGGCGTCACGCAGATCCGCTCCGATCAGATCCGCCACCCGCAGATCCGCTCCGCGCAAGTCGGCCGCGATCATATAGGCGCCGCGCAAGTTGGCGTATCTTAGATCGGCTCCCTTTAAACTCGCCCCGATCAGATCGGCGCCCCGGCCCGCTTTTTTGTGGGGCTTCCATGGGCCCTTGTGTCTCCGGATAGCCTCGTTCCGCACCAGCTCGCTCGTCTGCAGCAGCAGCACGTTGACTTCCGCGCGATGGGCGGCCACATCCAGCTTGACCAGCGCTTCCGGGTCCAGCGCCGTCATCCGCTTCGTCTCTTCCAGGGCGGACGAGAGCTCTCCGTGAATGGACTGCGCCGCCTGCCGTTCCAGCGCTTCCGTCAAATACCACAGCAGCTCGTGCAGCTGACGCATCACCGGAAACACTTCGTACATACGCCCGGCCGTTTCCGGAGCCTGCCGCCAGTCACGCCCGGCGTAGGTCACCTGCGAGACCTGTTGACCGGCCCCAAAGCAGTCGTACACGGTGCAGCCGCGGAAGCCCCGCTCGCGAAGCGTGCTGTGAATGCCGCAGCGAAAATCCTCCTTCAGGTTGGAGCAGGGCCGGCCTGCCGGCTTGTCGACGGCAAAATCGACGGAAGCCGCAAAAGGCAGCGCCACGCAGCACAGCCCAAAGCAGTTCTCGCAATCCGCCTGTAACCGGGACGGGTTTTCACCGGAATAGGGCGGTTTTTTTATAGAGTTCTCAGACATTCGAATATCCTTCTTCCTCGGCTTAATTCTCTCTAATTCAGATAGACTAAATTTTATCGCAGGCTCGATGAGATGAACAGAGAGAATTTTTGCTGGCAGCGCGGGTCATGGCTGGAACCAGGCTTCCGCCTTAGCGCTGGCCGCCGGAAGGTCCATTCCTTTCTTCCAAACCAGAATGCGGTTCTTTCCTTCACCGTAATAGAATGCCCGAATTTCATGGTTCCCGCCGTACTTCGCTTGGTAAATCTTATTTTCGACATCGATAACTTCATAGTAACTAACCGCGATTCCCACATTACTTTTTATAGGGATAATTGGACGATAGGGCACGATATGAAAATCTCCATTATCATCCATCACATACTTGGCCCGATTCGATTTAACCCCATCCGCGAAGGCGATATGATAAGCTACCTTGCCATTTTCCAACCTGCTCACCTCCGAGATCTTCATGACTTCGGGCGGAACCGGGACGATACTCCAACGGAAAAGACCTACATATCCCAAAGCTATCACTCCGCAGACGGATACCGCCACTGCCGCACCTTTTATAAATGACTTCCATTTCGAGCGATTCCAAAAGACGGAAACCTGCCTTAGCCCCTCCGCCTCCTTGCGGTTAGTCTCCCTGCGGCTGGCCTCCCCTTGATTACCCGGAATCGGTAGCTCCGCCTTCATCTGTTCAAGCTCCCTCCGAATAACGGGCGAAGTCATCAAATACGCCTCCACCAAATCTTCCGTTTCCTTGCTGCACACCTTATCGGCATACAAGGGCAGCAAATCCCGGATCACATTTTCATGAACCTTGCTCAAACGCCCCATCTCCCTTCAACATATCCTGGATTTTTTGCTTGGAGCGGTAAAAAGTCACTCTCGCCCAGCCCTCGCTTTTCTCAAACAACTCTCCGATTTGGGCAAAAGACAACTCCCCGAACACCCGCAGACTAAATACTTCCTTGTACGGCTCCTTTAGCCGATGCAGCGCCCCATGTATCCGCAGGGTTTCATCTTTGTTCAACAAGGCGTCCTCCAGGTTCTCACGAGGAGACGGGAGGTCGGTGCGAGACTCCGGCAAAAAACGCTTTTGTTTCTCAAGGTGGGAAAAATAAGTATGCTTGGCGATTTGGCAGAGCCACACGCTGAGCTTGCAGTTGCCCTTAAAGCCGTCAATTCCCTTAAGCGCTTTAAAAAACGTTTCCTGGGTGATTTCCTCGGACAGTTCCTCATTCCGGCTTAATGAATACACAAAGCGGTAAACATCGCGAAAATAGAGGTGATAGATTTCCTCAAAGTCAGCCACTTGTTCACATCCTCACAATGATTAGACCGGCCAAACCACAATTCGTTACAAATTTTTCTCACTATTGATAGCTCAAATATATAACTAAAAAAGAGAGCCGACATTCGGCTCCCCCTCACTCAACTTTGTTGGAATAACGTAGCTGTCAGCTTGTCTTTTTCGCACAAAAACATATACAGGATTCCTTCGCCGTACTCCTCCAATTCACTCCAATCCAGTTGAGCGATGAAGTGCATGCTCTCGCCGCAGCAAGGGCAAGCCGGATACTCCGCCTCCTGAATCCAACTCGGATGCCCGCCAATTTGGGAATTCGTCTGGGTCAAGCCCCAAACCGCCGCATGGAAGATGGAACGCGGCTTGGTTTCCAACTCAAGGAACGGCCCGGAGTTCAGATATTCTTCACCGTAATCTCCCAAATCGATCTCCGGCATATATCCCGGCCTTTCATTGTACTCGCTCCAGCTTGCGACTCCCCGATCATCCAGCTTCATAAAAATCGTGCTGTAGCAGCCGCACCTCATACAGGTTTTAAAATGCAACCGTTCCTGCCGCAAGGACAAACCCGAGATAGAGGGATGATGGGTATCTAGGTTAATAAGAGCCGTCAGCTTACCGCCGCACCAAGGGCAGTCGTCTCGATCCTGCAGCAAAAACTTGCCGGGTTCCCCGCTATCAAGTACTGCCGCGGACGGCTCCTTCTTCCTCAGGATTGCATAGGCGGGGGTTCGAATCAGGTCCACCCGCGTCCCGTCTTGGCCGAGCTCCCATCCGGCCGCGTATGTATATTGTTCCGGAGGAACAGGCAGCTCTTCCGCCCAAGAAGGGGGATCTTCCCTCCACTCCTGAAACCGGGTTACCACTACCGCATCACCAATCCAGCTTAAAGCCGGCAGGAGGAAATCGAGATTTTCAACGTCCGATTCCAGTTGTTGAAGCAATCGATCCCGCACCTCCGGTCCGGCATCTTTAAACAGGATCGCGGGATAATACATCCCGTGCTCCATAAGTTTGGGCAGAGCGCGCGAAATATTATATCCTCCGTAACAGACCAGAGAAGATAATAGTTCCCTACACATCTCCTCATCTCCGGAGACTAATTGTTCCAGCGCCTCATCAAGTATTTTGCCCGCTTCCGCTTCCGTTAAAGATACAAATAACGCCTCATTCCTTACATTTGTCATCGGCTTACCTTCCTTTACTTCTTCTCTATTGCAACCCGTATTCCATTATAATCCAACCCCTGGAAATAAGCCTCAGGGACAAGGCGGAAATTTGCAATTCAGGACCAACGCCCTGCTTGATTTATGATAGAATGGTCATGCTATATCGAAATGACTTAAAGAGAGGAACGTCCCACATTGGCACAATTGTTTTACAAATATGGAGCGATGAACAGCGGCAAATCGTTCGAAATTTTGAAGGTGGCCCACAATTACGAGGAACAGAACAAACCGGTCTTGATCTTTACGTCCGCGTTGGATAACCGGGATGAGGTCGGCTATGTGTCATCCCGCATCGGATTGCGCCGGGAAGCGATTCCCATCGATGAAGATACCGACATTTTCGGCATCGTTCAGAAACATACCCCGAAGCTCTATTGCGTTCTGATCGATGAATGCCAATTTTTAAGCGAAGGCAGCATTCGGCAACTGGTGCGTATCGTCGACGAGCTGGATATCCCGGTCATGGCGTTCGGACTGAAGAACGACTTCCAGAACCAGCTTTTCGAAGGGAGCCGGCAACTGCTCATTTATGCGGATAAAATCGAGGAAATGAAAACGATCTGCTGGTTCTGCGCGCGGAAAGCCACGATGAACCTGCGGGTGGAGAACGGCAAGCCCGTATACACCGGCGAGCAAATTCAAATCGGAGGCAACGAATCGTATTACCCGGTATGCCGGAAATGCCATGCGAATCCTCCGTTGTAGGGTTGGTTTTGTTTGGGGTTTTAGCCAGTTGAGCACGCGAAGCGTGCGAAACAACAAACCCACCTGTTATACGGGTGGTGTAGTGATGCTTGTAGCAAAAAACCACCTGATTGAGCATAGGAGTGTTCAAGCTACTATGTATAACGAAGGAAAAGGTGGGCTAATGGAAGTGATATGTCACATTATAAAGAGGCGCCTAGTGTGCTTCCAAGCTTCCAACTCCAAAAAGATGCAAATCTGCAGGTATTTAAGCCGATTCCCAAGGGAATGCGAAAAAAGATGCAAATCTAGGAATTTCCAGCGTTTTTAGAGAAACAAGCCGGTTTCGTCGAAAATTCCTGCAGATTTGCAGGTATTTAGAAATTTTGAGTCCAAACAGGAAAAAAGCATGCAGATATGCAGGAATTTTATGTTATCAAGGTTGTCTGACGGAGGGACTAGTAATAATGCACCCCTTCAGGGGTAGGCAAATGCAGCAACGGCATAGTAGCTTGAACGTAGCGAAAGCTCGCACCTTTAGACGCGAGCCGGTAATAAAGACTTATAGCCTTAGAGCAAACCTCCCGTTCACACGGGTGGTTTTGATTTTTTGGGGTTGCCCGCGGTATTAACGGGATAATCTCCCGCTGCTTTACCGCGGCCGTGCCCGCCGGGTGCTCATAAATCGAACCCCAAATCTGTTTTACGTTTTTGATTTAAACTATATAAACCATATGTTACGCTGTAATCCGTCCAAAACGAGGGGGAATGTACAGTCGGAGTCTCTACTAATGGAAGTGAAAAGGGCATCTTCATCCCCGGTAATACGCCAAAAACGCGGCTTGTCTTCATACCGGACTGTAAACGCGCGACTTCAACGTCATCCTTTTGTTGCGAAGGTCCGTCGCAGACGGTATGACGGTACCCGATTTCCCCGTTCTCCTGAATCGTGACTAATTGGGACATGCTTTCAACGGATGTCGGATCTATGGCCGCATTTTGGCGAATATCGTCGTCAAAATATTTTTTAACCTTGTCTACGATCTGTTTGGCGTAAGCTGGATCCGAGTTCATTCTCTCTTGAACCGCCGGATGTATGATAACAACGTGCAGACCGTTTGGTATTTTCTCCAAATCTTGTTGCACCCAAGGTTCATAGCCTGAGGCCAGACGAGTTTTGGGCTTCCACGAGCTTAATTCATGGATTGTATTTTCATCAACCGTGTCCTTAAATAGCTTGGATGTGGGGAAGTCCAGTCTCTCCCAGTATTTAAACCGGGACGCGTCCAATACATGATATTTCAGATCAGGATAGATTTCTTTTAAACTGTGCTCAGCGCTAACGAATGGAGTATTGTCATTTGCTTTTTTCAAAGCGGCACCCATTAACTCCCGAAAGTCGAACCCAAACCTCGAATTCTCAGTTGCATTACTCGGGTAATTAAGCGCATTCAGATATTCCCTTGCTCCAACCCCATATATATTCACTTCACTTGCCTCCTTATTTCGACAACCTTGTTATGTCATCAACTCCTATGTACTACTAATATGTATCGGCTAGATTCCAAAATTTATGATATGGGTCCACTAAAAATTTCCTGCCTTCATCGGTTGCTGAGCATGATCCTACTCTCTAAGCTTGGAGCTATTCCTCGTATGTCTATCCTTCACGACTCTACATTGAAGCTTCAGTTGGGCGGAAGGGGGCGAAATGGGCGAAACGGGTTTGACTCGGCTAGCTCACTTCTACCGTAACGGAAGCCATAGCGGCTATTTTGTCCTTCAAGCTATTTTTGGCCCACTAACCGGACGCAATAGCCCCTATTCAGGTAAATGCAGGTCATTTTGTCGGGGAAAAGCAGGAATAGGCGCTATGATTTCCGTTAGATTTTCAAAAGTGCCGATTTTTGCAAAATAGCAACTATAGTTTCCGTTAGTCTGGCATTTTCCGTTAGCCTCGCGGCCTCCGTCGGAGCTTCCTAACTTCCGCTGAGCAACCGCTTATGGCCCAAGGAGCGGACCCGCTTGCCGCATCCCCATACCGCTGCTATCTCAGCTTCCCGCAAGCTTCACGTTGCCGATCACAAATCGGCTTTCCGGCAACGCCGGCATCCGGGACAGCTTGAGCGTCAAATCCTGCTCGGGAACCGTGTAAGAGATGCGGTTCACCAGAAAGTCCAGGCTCACTTTCATCAGATCGATCGTGAGCCACTCCCCGGCACAGCGGTGCCCGGTATAATGATCCCCGCCGCCTTGGGGGATCAAGTCAAACGGACCGCCCTCCCAGAAGCGGAAGCGCTCCGGACGAAAGGACTCCGGGTCCACCCAGAGCGAAGGGTCCCGGTTGGTGCCATAAACGTCCAGCAGAACCATCGTCCCCTCCTTAAACTCGCAGCCCCGCCAGACAAAATCCCGGCTAACCTCCGCTCCAAGCAGCGGGGTGAACGGGTAGAATCTGCGGACTTCCTGTACAAACCATTGGGCATACTCCCCGGCCCCAGCCCCGGCCTCAGCCCCATTTCCATAGGCCTTCCCGTTTCCGTACGCCTTCATTCTCAACTTATCCGCACAGGCAGGATAGTCATGCAGCGCCAGGGCCGCGAACATGACATACCAGCTGATTGCGACGATCGGCCGCACAATGTTAATGAGCTCTACAGCAGCCACCTTGGCATCCAGCAGTTGCCCATCCAAGCCCCGGTGCCAGGCCATCGCATGCGCCGCGGTATCCTCCGGCACCTGACGCAGGCCACCTCGGATCTCTCCGATCAGTTCGGCGATACGCCGTTCCGCTCTGGCACGGGCTTGTCTTCCCCGCCGATGCCGCAGCCCGACGGCGCCAAACGCATCGATCATGTCGATGTATTCCTGGCCGCGTTCCCGCACCTCGTCTTCTTCTAAAGGTACACCGGCCCATTGGTGGGCGGAACGGCAAAATACATCCCTCGCCTCGTCGAACAAAACCACCGATTCTCTCCCTATCCAGCGATTCGCGGCCTCCAGCCAAGCCTTCTCCGTTATCCCCTCCAGCTGTTCCAAACGCTCCGGCGTCATCAAATCCATGAAAAGCCGCTTCCGGTGGGCATGCTCCTGACCATCCAGCGTCTGCACGCCCTGCTGGCCAAACAAAGACTTTTGAATCCGCTTCGGAATCGCGCCCCGCCGATGAAAGCGGTCGGTATCGTAAAACAGTCTGGCCGCTTCCTTGCCCCCCATACATATGGCCGGCTTGCCAAGCAGGCGGGTCTCAAATATGTCGCTGCCAAACTCCTTGCGTCGATTGAAAATAAACTCGTAACCTTCATTCAATAGGGCCACGCTGCTATCCAGCGTTTTTTCATGCGGTACGGACTCGTGCTCAAACTCACTCACCTTGACAGTTCTCCCTTCATGGCATCGCTTTTCTATATCTTTACCGCTTTCTGCCATCCGGTAATCACGGTCCTCCAAAATCTGTTCTTGGCGATTAAAAATTCATACGCCTCCGTCCTTTAGGTTCACGTTCCCGCCGGGACCTGACAATCCGCTTTACCTTCCCGTTTGTCCGCTTGCTCGGCTGCGTTTTGGGCATCCCACGTTTCAGCCAGCAGCAGCACATAATCTAGCGATTTTTGCAAATCGAGCATTTCCCTAGTGAATACATACTTCCGGTCGTCCAGCAGCGCGAACACCTCGATCTCGCCGGGCGGTTCGCCGTAAGCGCTGTGCCAGAACACATGAGCGGTGTGGACGAAAGCTTTGACAAGCTCCTCATTGTTTTCTACTAAAAACTTCTGCACCTTGACTTGATGCGGGCCCAACCGGCTTGGCCAAACCGCCTGAAAAATGACGGACAAATGCCTGTCCAGCTCCTTCACCTTCGTTTCCCAGCTTTCGTACAACGCCAGAGGATACTCGTAAATCAACTCCCCCGTGATTCGCGTCAATTGCGCCACAATGACGTTATAAACCTGCCAATAATGTAGCGAATCCTTAAATGTGGCCTTACTGCGCGGCCAGCGCCGGTTAAGCAGCACTTGAATCGGCGTATGAATCCGAACGGCCGGTTCCAAGGTAAAGTAATCGTGGATCGCATGCCCCACGGCATATTGTACGCGATGCTGCCACGTTACTTTGAGTTTAGCGGGTTCACGGCTTCCCGAGTCTGTCTGCGATCGGAGCCATTCCTCCAATACATAATCGACAATGCGCTTCGTCATTTCTTGGAAACGGCCTCCAAGCTTCGGGCGAAATTCACGCCGAATTCCCGGCACAGCCCCTTCTCTTCGGGACTCGGCCCATACTCCACTTTCAAGCTGTCCTGAACGATGGAGGCGCCGAGCTTCCTCAGTCTTCCCTCCAATTCGTCCACGGCTCCGCAGTATAACCGGTAAGTTGTATCGCCGCTTCCAAAGACGGCAGCCGGGCCGCCCTGAAGCCGAATGTCCTCCAACTCATCCGCGAAATCCGTAAATTCATCGGGCAGCTCTCCGTCCCCCCAAGTGTATGTCCCAAGCAGGTATCCGTCGTATTCCAACAGGAGAGCCGCACTGCAATCCTCCACCATCTTCAAGTCGGCTGCAACTCCGGTGTCACGGATTCCTTCGGCGATCAGTTCGGCCATTTCTTCCGTGTTGCCGGTCAAACTGGCATAGACAATGATGATCTTGCTCATATCCCTCATCCCCTTATGGCGACTAAAATTGATATCAGAAGTATAATTGATAATGATTATCATTGTCAATTGAGAAAATAGATGCACAAAACCCGCCCAGCGTCTCTGCAGACTTGGAGCGGGTTTCTTTTTCGTGCGCCAACGTGTTTTCAGTCCATATCGTAAATCGTTCCGACCTTCAGTCCGTATAGCTCGTTGTAGATTTTCTCGGCGTAGGCGTCCGTCATCCCGGCGATATAATCGATGATCATATGCTCCCAGGTCCAGATCGGATCTCTCCGCCGCTGGTCCCGGTCGAATCTGCGCAGCCAGTCCCCGGGAATGATCGATTTCGAGGTGACCGGGTCGACAAAGGCGTCCCAGAGCCTTTTGATGATCCAGGCGCTCCGCTTCTGGAGCCGCTGCACCCGCAGGTCCCGGATCATAGTGACCCACGCGAAGCTCTTCAGGACGCTGACGGTCCGCAGCATATCTTTGTCTTCCCGCCCCTCTTTGACGAACGTGACTTTTTTCCAGTTCCCGTCCTCCACAACGCCCAGGCTGCCCACAAACAAGCTGACCCAGTAAGCCTTCACTTCGCGGCGGGTTCGCGAGTAATCATGGTCGCAGATCGGCATTTTGGCATTCCAAATGTTCAAAAAAGACGTGAGCACCTCTTCCACCTTGACCCGAATTCCCTCCGGCGCCCACCCCTCCCAGAAGAAATCGTCCAACGTCAAAATTTTCTCCACGATCAGACGCTGAATATGCGAATCGAACAAAAAGTGCTCGTGGACTTCAATTTTTCCGGCTTTGATGCCGTCTTCGAGATCATGAGCGGAATAAGCGATATCGTCGCACAGGTCCATCAGTTGGGCTTCGAATGTCTTCTTCCCGGCCGGCATCCCCCACAGGTCCCGGATATGGGAAATGTACTGCCATTCGTGGCGGTACAGTCCCTTCACGTTTTCCGTGCCGGGGAAAGGATATTTGTTCGTGCCGAGCAGGACGGCGTCGGACAAGTTCAGCCCGTCGATATTCTCGCGCTTCTCCAGGAACATCATCAGGCGGAAGTTGTGGGCATTGCCTTCAAAATGCTCATATTTATGCCGCATCTCCCGCCGAATCGCCTCCTCTTCCTCCGGCGCCGCGTTCCGGTTTTGCATCGTCTCCCGGACTTTCTCGTCGATGAGGTTATTCAGAATGTGCTGAAGCACCTCTTCCCCTTTGTGCCCGAAGGGAGGGTGGCCGAAATCATGGGAAATCGCAGCGCATTCCACGACTTCGGGATCGATAATCAGGCCCGGATGCTCCGCCGCTTCCGCCGATAGGGCCGGATAAGCCCGCAGCAAGCTGCGCGCCGCTTCCCTGGCAATTTGCGCGACCTCCAGCGAATGGGTCAGTCGTGTGCGATAATAATCGCCGGTGCCGGCGCCAAAGACCTGCGATTTCCCTTGAAGCCGCCGAAAGGTCGGCGAATGGATCAGCCGCGAATAGTCCCGCTCGAACGTTGCGCGGTTCGTTTCATGCCCGATATTATCGGGATACTGCCGGTGTTCTCTCAATTCCTGAATATTCATGCTGCGCACTCCTTTTCTCTATATCAATGTCAATTACGCTGTTATGGGTGATGTACAATACCTGCCTTATGCTATTGTAGCTCCCAACGAAGCTGGCTTAAAGCCATGATTTGTACATTTTTTTGCATATTCCTATATTTTAATCCGGATACGAACAACCTTATTTACTTGATCGCCGTATTCGGGCTCAGCCGAACCGTCCGGTTTACCCCGGAACAACGTTAAAGAAGCTTTGGCTTAGTAAGCCAAGGCTTCTTTTTTTAGATTTAAACTAAACTTAAACCCGGTTATATCCGTCGTATGATAAGATAGTACAATCGAGAATCTGATGATACGGAAGGTGTTTTACCGATGATGAAGTCTTATCTGTTTCCCATATCCTATGCCTTTATGGCGTTTCCATTCGCGGCGCTGCTGTTTACGCTGCCTTTTCTTGTGGTTCAATACCGCCGGCACGGCTATATCAACAAAGTCCGCGCGTTCGTCTTGTACCTGTTCCTTCTCTATTTGATGAACGCGGTGTTTCTGGTCATGCTGCCGTTTCCGTCGACCCGCCACAACGCTCCGCTCCCCGGAGGAGCCGTTCAAGGGATTCCCTTCAATTTTATCCAGGACATTCTCAGGGAAACGTCGATCGTCAAAGGACAGCCGTCCACGTATTGGAGGCTCATAAAAGAACGGGCTTTCCTTCAGGTCGTATTTAACGTCATCTTGACCGTGCCGTTCGGGATGTTCATCCGCTACTATTTCCGCTCCGGGCCGCTCCGGTGTTTGCTGCTGTCCTTTCTGCTGTCCTTATTCATTGAAATCACGCAGCTAACCGGGATCTACGGCGTGTTCGATCATCCCTACCGGGTGTTTGATATCGACGATCTGATGGCCAACACGTTGGGCGGCATGATCGGTTTTCTCGCCGCGGAATGGCTGTCCGGGCTGCTCCCCAGGATCGAACACCTGGACAAAAACGTCGACCTTGCTACCAAAAGAGTCTCTTACACACGGCGCGGTCTGGCGTGGATGTTTGATATTTTCCTCTGCGTTATCCTTACGACCATATGCTATAAGTTGGGGATCCCGGGGGCCTATCTCGTGGGGACGGGGCTGTATTTTATGCTGCTCCCCTATCTGACCGGCGGCTGCACGTTCGGCAAATGGCTGGTGCGAATCCGGCTGACGGCCGTGATACCGGAAACCGGACAAAACGCGAACTCATCCGGCTTCGCGGAGACATTGAAAAGCCTCTGGACGAAAGAGGGGCATTCCGAATCCGTCACTCTGTTTGCGCTTATGGTCCGTTACGGCTTGCTTTATTGGGTAATCATCGGACTGAATTATACGGTTGTGCTGGCTCCCGGATCGCTGGGCGGATTTTTGAGATGGGTGGCGGCCATGTTCGTCCTCATCCTGGACGGTTGGTTCTTCATCCATTTCGTCAAACATTTACTCCAAAAGGACTCTATGCTGTTCTATGAAAAAATGAGCGGCACCCACCATCGGATTCTGATTAAGCAGCCTGCCGCCGAATCCGACGCCGAAAAAAAGTAAATTCTAAAAAACGCCCCTTCCCAAAAAGGAAGCGGGCGTTTCTTGTCCTGCAGTTATGTACGGATTTTCGGATTTTAAAACACGTTATCCAGATAATAAGACGATCCAGGTTCGAAGTAATTTTTGGCGATTTTCAAGGAAAATCTTTCGCATTTGACGATCCAGTGACCGGTTACGATATAGTTCCGAATGACCTCGTATTCTCCCCGATCCAGTTCATCCTCGAACTGCCGGATAATTTCTTCGGGATCCCCTTGCCTGGCCAATCGCTTATAAATAATATGTTTCTTCGGATTCAGGACGCGGGATACCAGCCGATACGCCACAACCAAAAACCAGGCGACGAGCAGAACAAAAATCAGAAGCATCATCGAAGCACCAATGTAAAAATCCCGTGTCGTATCCAGCACAAAGGGATAATTCGGATTGTTCCCGATATCCGGACTCTCCTTGAAATAAGCTTCCATCATCGCATCCATGCCGGTCAAATTCCCCCTGAACCGGAGTTCATCCTTGCGGATGGCGCCCGAATCGGCTTTAAAAAACATATAGCTTCCGTCGATTTTGACCAGTCCGTACTCATACATCGCCTTTCTGATCCCATGGAAACGGTATTCATCCACCATAACCGGTTCGGAATAGCCGTCGATCGCTTCCGACAAGTCCACGAGCCGGTTGGACCAGTCCCCATTCGTTTGAAAGTCCCTTAATTCCTCTGCGGAAACGGCCACCGGTTTCTGGAAGACGCCCGCAATCATCCTTCTGTTATGTAGAGAAAATCCCACCACCAACAGGAAAATCAGGATTACGACAACAAAAAGATTCCGGTTTGTCCGCTTCATCGCTCGTTCAATAAACCCCATCCATTCACCCCCTTTCCAAATGGCATGCATGACAAAAACCAACTGTAAGGGAGATTCCACAATTTGTCAATGTCAACCGTTGGGGGAGGAAAAGTCAGGCTTGATCTCCAGAATTACAGGGCAGTGGTCGCTCCCCATGATATGGCAGTCGATTTTGGCGTCCGCCAGATACGGTGTCAGCCGTGCCGAGGCCAAAAAGTAATCGATGCGCCATCCGACATTCCGCTCCCGCACTTTGGGCATGTACGACCACCAGCTGTAGACATTTTCCCGGTCGGGATAAAAGTGTCTAAACGTATCGACAAAACCGGATTCAAGCAATTGCGTCATCTTCCCGCGCTCTTCAAGCGTAAACCCGGAGTTCCCCTCATTCGATTTCGGATTCTTCAAATCGATTTCCCGATGGGCTACGTTCAGATCGCCGCAGACGATCACCGGTTTGCGGCCGTCCAGTTCCATGAGAAAGCTGCGGAAGCGGTCCTCCCATTCCAGCCGATAATCCAGGCGCGTCAAATCGCGCTTGGCGTTCGGCGTGTAAACGTTGACCAGATAAAATTCCGCATACTCCAGAATGACCAATCTCCCTTCGGGTTCTTCATTCTCTTCCATCCCGTAGCGGACCGAGAGCGGTTTGATTCGGGTAAAAACCGCTGTGCCGGAGTAGCCTTTTTTCTGCGCGTAATTCCAATACTGCTCGTATTCTTCTCCAAGCTCCAGCGAAATCTGCCCTTCCTGCAGCTTGGTTTCCTGAACGCAAAAAATATCCGCGTCCGCCTCTTTGAAATAATCGTAAAAGCCTTTATTCACACAGGCTCTCAGCCCGTTGACGTTCCACGAAACCAGCTTCATGTCTCTCTCCCTGCCGGGGTACAGCCTTAGCTTGTCCCCCTGTTTTTATAAAAATTTTACCCTTTGTCCGAAAAGACCGTCAATCCAAGAAAAAAGCCGCCCGAGTGGCGGCAGAATAACGAAGGCCGAAATTTCGGCCCTAACACGATTGGGGATTGTGATTGGAGATTAGCGAGCAGCCTTGCCCCGCTTAACAACCTCGGCCTCGTACATCTTTACTTCCGTCCCGAGGACGAACGCCGGCGGCAGTTTCCCGCGGTTTTCCTTATGGCCTTGGATATGAGCGTCGCTCTTCTCCCAATTTTTCCAGGCCTCCTGGGATTCCCAGCGAATGATCACCACGACTTCTTCTTCCTCTTTGCTTCTGGTATTCACCATCACGCTGACGTCGATTAGTCCGTCCATTTCATGCAACGGGCTCGGTTCACTGAACCGGGCGACCACTTTGTCGCTGTTGCCCTTTTCAACCCGTATCGTTCTTGTCATAACAAACAAGGATAACGCCTCCTTATAGTAACAAACCCATCACGTTCCAGTTTAATTGATAATAATTATCATTGTCAATCAGTGAAGCAAGTTTGGTTTGTACCGTGCTTTATGAACAACATCACATTTTTTAAACCCGGCCCGTGCTACGATAATGGCATTGTTCTCAATATTCAAAGTTTTGAATATACGAAGTTATGGATACAAGGGAGGGGCTTATTCGATGGACGTGAGTTTGCAGCAATTCAAGGCCGAATTTTTCAAAGCGCTTGCCCATCCGATGCGGATTCGTATATTGGAGGTTCTGTGCGAAGGAGAACGCAATGTCAACGAGCTTCAGACAATCCTCGGTTCCGAAGGCTCGGCCGTATCCCAGCAATTGTCCGTGCTTCGGGCCAAAAACCTGGTCAATACGGTGAAAGAAGGCACAACGGTCGTCTACTCCCTCCGCGATCCTTTGATCAAGGAGTTGCTGGCGGTGGCCCGGCAGATCTTCGACAATCATTTGGTGGAATCGATCTCCTTGCTTGAGGGGATCCGGAAAGAGAAGTAAGAATAAGTGTTTTCAACAACATACGGAAAAGAAGGGCTAGGAAAATGAAATGGACAGGTCGGTTTAGCGGGTATCAAGCGGGGGACTTACGCCGGGATCTGATCTCGGGATGCATCGTGGGAATTGTGGCGATTCCGCTCGGCATGGCGTTCGCCATCGCCTCGGGAGTGAAGCCCGAGTATGGGCTTTATACCACCATTGTTGCCGGTATACTTATTTCACTGCTGGGGGGATCCAGGTTCCAGATCGGCGGACCGACCGGCGCATTTATCCCCATTCTGCTGGCGATCGTGCTTCAGTACGGTTACGAGAACCTGCTGATTGCCGGGTTTCTAGCAGGGGTGATGCTGCTGCTGATGGGGCTCTTCCGGCTCGGGGCCTTGATCAAGTTTATTCCGCGCCCCGTGACGATCGGCTTTACCGCAGGGATCGCCGTCACGATTTTTAGCGGGCAAATCGCCGGTTTTTTGGGGCTTGAAGGTGTCGGACGGCATGAATATTTCCATGAAAGCATGCTGGACATCGCCCGCCGGCTGCCTACCCTGAATGTCTTCAGCATCTTGACGGGATGCGTCTGTCTGGCCGCGTTGCTGATCACGCCGAAGATCCTGCCGAAAGTGCCCGGGTCGCTGATCGGCATCATCGTATCCACCCTGGCCGCGACCTGGCTTTATCCGGGTGAAGTCGCGACGATCGGCTCCGCTTACGGCGCGATTCCCGGCGGCCTGCCTCGCCTCCATCCCCTTGACTT
This sequence comes from Paenibacillus sp. alder61, assembly GCF_020179875.1. Lineage (NCBI taxonomy): Bacteria > Bacillati > Bacillota > Bacilli > Caryophanales > Paenibacillaceae > Paenibacillus > Paenibacillus sp. alder61. The sequence continues at coordinate 24,486 of NZ_JAIUDG010000005.1, read as the reverse complement.
GTCGTGGGATCATATCGGCAGCATGCTGCAGCCGGCCCTGATCATCGCGATGCTCGGGAGCATCGAGTCCCTGCTGTCGGCCGTGGTCGCCGACGGAATGACGGGGACCCGCCATAACAGCAACCGGGAGTTGATCGGCCAAGGCATCGCGAACATCGTGACCCCGTTCTTCGGCGGCATACCTGCCACCGGGGCGATCGCCCGGACGGCCACGAATATCCGGAACGGAGCGGTGTCGCCTTTTTCCGGCATCATTCATGGGGTCGTCGTGCTTCTGGTCGTAGCGGCATTCGCACCCTATGCCTCGAATATTCCGCTGGCCGCCATGGCGCCGATTCTGATGATGGTAGCCTGGAATATGAGCGAGCGCAAATCGTTCGCCAAGCTGCTTCGGACGCGGACCAGCGACACCTTCATTCTGGTGGTCACCTTTTTGCTGACCGTGTTCACCACACTTACGACAGCCGTGGAAATCGGGCTCGTTCTCGCCGTTCTGTTCTTCCTTAAGCGAATGAGCGAAATGCTGACCGTGGATAAAGTCCTGCCGGATCCCGCCTCCAGCAGAAAGAAAGTCAGTGCCCATACCGTTACCGAGGAGCATGACTGCCCTCAGGTCTCTATCTTTACGGTAAACGGACCTTTGTTTTTCGGGGCCTCCCAGACCTTTGCCGATTTCGGCGCCCGCCTGGAGCGCCGGGATTTGCGTGCCGTCATTTTCCGCATGAGCCAGGTTCCCTTGATGGATACGACAGGGGAAGCCAATTTCGCTTCGCTCGTGAAATGTCTGCAATCGGCAGGGGTCGCCGTCATCGTTACCGGCCTTCGCCACCAGCCGCACCGGTTGCTTCAGAAGACCGGTGCCCTAGAACTCATCGGAGAGTCGCATTTGTTTGAGCATACCGGCGAGGCCATTGAATATGTGCTGGGTATGTTGGATAAGGACAAATGCCTCGGATGCCGCCATTTCGCCTTCAGCGAATGCGCGGGATTCTGCGGCCTGGCCGCTGCGCCTGCTTCCCCAACGGCTGCGGCGGCCGCAAAGGCGGCGGAGCCGGCATTCGGGCAGCAGCGGCCCAAGCCCTCGCTGCATTAGTATGCCATACGCAAAATGAGCATTTAACCTGGCTCCGTCCGCCCCCTAACTCCGGTTAGGGAACAGACGGAGCTTTACTTTTTTCCGGCATTCGGTTATGTTAATTAATAACTGATTAGTTAGTTATAAATTTGAATGGACGGGGGTCCAAATCATGCTTACCTCCAAAGGCGAAGCGAGCAAGAACAAGCTGCTGGCCGCGGCGGAGCGGCTTTTTGCCGACAAAGGCTATCACGCCGCCACCGTAAGTCAAATCGTGAAAGCCGCCGGGCTTACGCAGGCCTCTTTTTATCAGTATTTCAAGAGCAAGGACGAAATCCTGCAGGAATTGCTCAGCCAATTTGCGGAGCAACTGCGTCCTTTTACCGATGCGGGACGCGAAGCGGGGAACAGGCCGCCCGATCAGCTGGAGACATTCGTCATCCAAGCCTTTACGGGTCTGTTCGAGCTTCTCGGTCAGAACGCCAATCTTACCCGGATTGCGCTGCTTGAGTCGGAGGAAGGGGCTTCCTTCCGGGAATCCATCGTCCGGCAAATCAGCGGCAATATGATTCGAAATCAGCAGGCCGGGATCGTCCGCCCCGATGTGGATCCCGAGCTGGCCGCGGAGTCGGTGGTCGCCTCGGTGGAGCGCCTGATTTACAAATACGGGACTGCCGGAGACAAGACCGCGGCGGAAATGGGCGAACAACTGGGACGTTTGTTCCTGAACGGCATCTTACTTCACCCGGCGAGTCCTGTTTAAGCCATGGGGGTGATTGCGTGAGCCTATTGAATTTTTTAAACGAACATATTCAACTGGTCAGCCTGTTCTGGCTGTTCCCGGTAACTTTCCTGTTCCATGACTTTGAAGAACTGCTCACCGTAGAGAACTGGGCCGTCCGGCATCGCGACCGTCTCGACAGCACTTTACCCGACTTCTTCAAAAAGATGCTCGCATCTTCCCTTCGGATAAACACGCTCCATTTCGCCAAAGATGTGTTTGCGGTTTATACGATGATTGTCGTCGCAACGGGACTGGCCGTCTTTTTTCAAGTCTATCTGCTCTTCCTGGCGGCCCTCCATCTCTACTTTCTTCATGTTTTCACCCACATCGGGCAAGCTCTATATTTAAAAAGTTATACTCCCGGCGTCATCACCGCCGTCTTTCCCGTACTGCCTTATTCGCTCTACGCCTACTACCGTTTGCTTTCGGAAGGTGTCGTGGACCCCGGGAACTTGATCCAAGCTTTAATCTTAATGCTGGTCATCGTCCCGGTCGCTCTGTTTCTACTGATCAAGGGAAGAAACCGCTGTGCCGACTAAGCCCCCTCCGCCATAGCGGCCTTTTCCTTTTGGGGCACTGTGCCGCCCGGCTTCAAAGGAAAGCTGGCGCTGTCAAATGAAATCATAACACCTGTCCAACGGGTGGTTTCCTGCATATGTGCATGTTTTTTTCTTGTTCAGAGCCCAAAATTTCAAAATTCCTGCAAATCTGCAGGAATTTTTGACGAAACCGGCTCGTTTCTCTAAAATCGCTGGAAATGCCTGCAGATTTGCATCTTTTTTCGAATTCCCGCGGGGACCAGCCAGAAATGCCTGCAGATTTGCCTCTTTTTGGAGTTGGAAGCTTGGAAGCAAGCACACTAGGCGCCTCTTTGTATGTGACATATCACTTTGATTAGCCATTCAGCCACCTTTTCGTTATGCACAGTGGCTTGAAACCTCCTATGATAACGCCCCCAACATTAGCTGTTTTTTGCTTCGCACGCTTCGCGGGCTCAACTGGCTAAAGCCCCAAACTTAAAAGAGCCCGTGTCTTTTATGACACGGGCTCCTCGCATCTCGCCAAGGAATTATGCCGCAGCCGGTTCTTCGGAAGAGTCTGGACCCTCGGAATCACCGGATTTTCCTCTTGGAGATTCAGAATTATTATTCGATGAATTGGGGGCCGGGTCGGCAGATTCCAAAGTTGAGGCTTGGGGCGCTCCTGGCCGAATATCGCCATTCCCGTTGTATGTCCATGTTCCGGCGTTGAAGAAATAATTTCGTTGGTTGTTGCTGTCCCAATTCGCTTTTCCGTCGCTAAAGCAAGCTTCCAAACGCAAAGCGATTCCGATATCGATGGTCAGCTTGCTGTATTCCGCTACCTCGGACGGCTCCATGGCCACCCCCGGCGCAGTCGTCCAGCTTTCGCCTTCCGGTCGGTAATGAATAAACGGCGTGGTAAAGCCGTGTTTGTAGTAGACCGTCACCTGATTGGTAGACGACGGATTCGGCGCCCCCTCCACGATAACCCCTTTCCCGTTGTATGTCCATGTTCCGGCGTTGAAGAAATAATTTCGTTGGTTGTTGCTGTCCCAATTCGCTTTTCCGTCGCTAAAGCAAGCTTCCAACCTCGAAGCTGTTCCGATATCGATGATCAGCTTGCTGTATCCCGCTACCTCGGACGGCTCCATGGCTACCCCCGGCGCAGTCGTCCACTTTCCGCCTTCCGGACGGTAATGGATAAACGGCGTGGCAAAGCCGTGTTTGTAGTAGACCGTCACCTTGTTGCCTCCGCTTCCGGCCGGCTCTGTGGTCACTTCCACCCTGTCGCTGGCCGACGACTCGTTGCCCGCGGCATCGCGCGCTTTTACCGTGTACTGATAAGCCGTCTCCGGCGTCAGCCCCGTATCCGTAAACGTTGTCCTCGAAGCGCTGCCTACCTTAGCATTGTTGCGGTAAATGTCATACCCGGTTACCGCTACATTATCGGTAGACGCGTCCCAACTTAACGTCACCGTCGTATCGGTAGTCCGGTCGGCTCTCAATCCACCGGGAGCCGTAGGCGGCTCCGTGTCGCCAACCCCGTCCGGATTCGCTTCATGCCAGGTTCCGTCGTACCACCCTTCCGAGGTTCTTACGAATCCTGGCTGCCCTTGTCCGGGATTCTGCCTGCCGCGGCTGTCCCGGAAAATCAACGTCGCACTGTCGACGCCATCGATGGTGTAAGCATACCACTCTCCGCTCTCCTTGATCATCGCAGGAGACGTCGCCCAAGTGGGCTCGGTTACCTTCGGGATGGTGTCGTAATAATACAATTGCGGCGCTCCCCAATCGGCCGGTTTCTTGAAGTGGACCGTCAAACCGCTGTTGGGGTCTTTTTTGGTATATTTATACTCTTGCAGGGAGGAACCGTGTTGATTTTCGGCATATAATCGCAGCATGGCCGAATCGCCAAACTCCATCGCTTCGCCGATCGTAATCTCCGTTCCGTCCGTGTAGCTGATCCCTTGTTTGGGATCGCTTCCGTCCAAGGTATACTTTCCGCTTTCGGCTTTATTGACATGCAGTTTAATGTCCAAAGTCTCGGTTTTGAAGCTGCCCCCCGCGGGAGAAGCGGATACGGCCGGCAAATCGGATTCCTTGATCTGCTCGATCAAGATGAGTCCATGGGCTCCCGGCGTGAGTGTGGCGACACCTCCGCTTACCAAGGCTTCGGCCCCGGTATAGGCATCCCTGACGGTGGCTCCGTCCGGAAACACGGACGCCACGTTCACCTGGGTAGTCCCCAAAGCGCCTATGGCGACTACTACCTTGTCGGTGATCCCGTCTTTTTCATAAGTGCGCTTGAAGGTGTAGGGACTGTCGGCAATTTTGGCATGGCTCCCAGCTCCTACGGCAATATGTTGATTCCGGAATTGGCCTACCTTCTGCCAATGCGAAAGTACATTCTGATTGAGCTGATTCCAGTTCATGGAAGAGCGCGTCCCCTGTTGGGGATCCGAGCCGGTATCTCCGAAGGCCCTCGCCGCCTCGTCTCCATAGAACGTTTTCACTCCGCCCGGCAACAAAAGAAGCGCCGTGCCGGCCTGAATTAACCCTCCCCGATCGTACAGCTTAGTATCGTGCGAGGAAATATAGCTTAATACGTTAAACTCGGGATCGTTATTGATCTTGGCGGCGTAATCGGCATAGATGCTCTCCAGGGAGTTTAGGTTCGCCCCCTGAAAGGAGAAATTAATGATGGAATCGAAGCCGTTGTTGAAATACTCGCTTTTGCCTACCCCATGCCCCCAGACTTCGCCGGTCATCCAAAAAGAATCGTTCCAATCGGCACCGGGTTTATCCGGATTGTTTTGTCTCCATCTTTTCAGGGCCGCATCGCTTTCATTCTTGAGCTGTTTCCACCTGTGAAGCTCCACATGCTTGGCCGTATCCGCCCTAAATCCGTCAATGCCAAACTCCTCCACCCAAGCCGCCAGCCACTTGATGACATAATCTGCCGGGGGAAGGCCCAAATCCTTACGCAGGTTTTTGGCCGAAGGAACGATCCACGGCTCGTATCCGGCGGTTTCTTTGCTCCATTTTGTTTTCAGCAGAGGCGGGAGCCCGATATTGTCCGTCACGTTTGTGCGAAAATCAGGTAGATTTCCTACACATTGCGTCAGATCGCTGCCTCCGCAGCTCTCATAGCCGGCGATGCCCGCCCGAACCCAACCTCCCCACCATGCGGCCCAGGCGGAAGCGTCGTTATAATTTACGTTATCGTGAAAGCTGTGCCAGGTTTGACCGTTTCCAGGCGTCCAGCCGGCCCCTATGTTGCTACGGGCGCCGAAGCCGTATTCCTCCATGTCTTTCAGGGTTCCGTAGCCCGGGTGGTTCAAAACGACGTCCAAAATGACCCGAATCCCTTTTTCATGCGCGGTATCCACGAATTCCCGCATATCTTCAACGGTGCCCATGTTTTTATCCATCATGGTAAAATCAAGCGCATAGTAACCATGGTACCCATAATGGGCGAAGTCCCCGCCGGTCCCGCCACCGACCCAACCGTGGATCTGCTCGTAAGGGGCCGTGATCCAAATCGCATTGGTCCCCAGCTTCGTGAAATATCCTTCATTCAGCTTCTCGGTCAGCCCCTTGAGGTCACCTCCATGAAATGTGCCGATATTCTTGCCGGTCGCATCGCGAGTAGGTCGGCTATAAGCGTTATTATTGCTTGGATCGCCATCCTTAAACCGATCGGTTATTACAAAGTAAACGTTTGCATTTTCCCAGCTGAATGTAGCCGGTCCGGTAGGACCCTCCGTCTCCGTAACCTTCCCCGCTGAAGCGGCCGCCCCCGCCTCCATAGCATTCGCATAATCGACCGGTAAAACCAGCGAACTAAAGAATATTGTAAATAGGAACGTAAAACTGAGAAAAAATGACGCACACCTGAGGGTCTTTTTCTTCACGCGTTTACTCCTTTCAAAATAAATATTTTACGTGCAAACGTTTGTATTTTTTTCAAAAATACACTCTTCCAAACAAGATTTCTTTCTTATCCATTGGAATATGAGGCAGTGCAAACGTTTGTTTTTTGAGACATACTCACCTCCTACTGTTCAACTTTGCAGCTCCGCAAAATTATTTTGTAAGCACTTACAATATTAATGTTGTTAATTCTGTTTAATATTGGGAGTTGCTACCTGGATTGTATCAGATCCCCCCACACATGTATACCCCGTTTTTATGCAGCCAGCTTCTTCAACCCATCTGGGTCATTTTTTACCCGGTTGTTTAAAAACTCCCTCTTTGGTTAATAGTAATCGACAAGCAAATTAAACACATAAGAGGTGATACGAATGGGTTTCTTATGGTCCTTAATTATCGGAGGCATTATCGGTTGGCTGGCAGGGTTAATTATGGGCAGAGATATTCCCGGCGGCATCATCGGTAATATCATTGCAGGCTTCATCGGTGCTTGGCTGGGCAGCCTGATTCTGGGCAACTGGGGTCCGGTCATCGGGGATTTCTACTTCATCCCGGCTCTGATCGGTGCCGTCGTGCTTGTATTTATTGTCAGCCTGATTATGGGCTCAATGAGACGCGGGCGCTCGTAACTTAATGCGAAATAAACCCAAAAAGAACCGCCGATCCGGCGGTTCTTTTTGGTGCTGCCGCCACCTCAGGAGGCCGGGTCTTCCCGGTACTCCGACGGCGTCATGCCGGTGACCTTTTTGAACACCTGTGTGAAATAACGGGGATCTTGATACCCGACGAGCGGGGCGATCTGGTACACTTTGACCTGACTGTTCTTCAAAATATATTTGGCTTTCTCGATTCGGCACTGCGTCAAGTACTCGAGAAAAGTGTATCCCGTGACCTGTTTAAACAGCATGCAGAAATGGCTGATGCTCAGATCGGCCACTTCCGCCACTTCCTCAATGCTGAGATCTTTATGATAATGGTTGGCGATATATCCCTTCGTCTTGTCGATCATGCTCTGGATATGTTCTTTCGGCTGAGAGTCCCTGCTCTCCCTGATCCATTTACCGAAATTCAGTTTTAGCAGTCCCATCATCTCGTTCAAAGTATCCATCGAATGCAGTTCCTGCAAAATGCCCTCCAGCGACCACTCCAGCAGCAGCTTCATATGCTCGAATTCCCGGTACAGCACCACCGTCAGCTCCACGATCATGCGTTCCGCGGTTTCCTTGGAGAACGCCTGAGCTTCCAGATAACCCCTCGTCTCGTCCAGCAGAGCGATCAGGCGCTCGTCGTCCAACGTCCGGACCGCATCCAGCATCCCCGATTCCAAATGCTTCGGATATTTCGCTTCGCGCGTCGCTCCGAGCTCGGGGACCGGCTCGACGAAGACCCCTTCCCTGTCGCTGTAGAACCGCTGATACAGCGCTCTGGCCGCGCTCTGGTAGGCTTCGCTCAATTGGCCGATCCCCTTCGCCGTCTGGCTGAAGCCGATGGAACAGGACAGCTTCGTATTGACTTTGATCCGGTGAATAATGTCCCGGCCCAGGTTTTCCCTCCGCTCGCTCATCGCCGCCGGAAACAGCATGACCCATTCTCCGCTGTGAAAAGGAAACACCGTCAACGCCCCCTGGGCGATCGACCATTCGCTTAAAATATTGCGGATCGCGAACAGCCACAGCCTTCTTTCTTCCATGGACCATTGGTTGTACAGCTTCAGATAGTGGTCCAGCTGCAGCACGGCCACCATATAATCCTCCTGAAGCTCGCTGTTCTCCAGCCATTTCATATGCCGCAGATGGCTTTCACTGTGATTGCCTTCGATCAATTCGGCAAACATCCGCTCACGAGCGAGCATCGACAACATTTGCACGGAATGAAGCAGCTTATCGTTCTCCATTTGCTTTTCGAGCGTCTTGATGGCACGTAAGATCATTTGAATCAATTCATCGTGGTCGATCGGTTTAAGCAGGTAATCGAAGGCTCCCTCCCGCAGCGCTTCCCTGGCATATTCGAACTCCCCGTAGCCGCTGATAAAGATAAACAGGCGCTTCGGATTCTCCGCCATGACTTCCTTCATCAAGCTGATTCCGTCCAGCCCCGGCATGCGAATATCGCTGATAATCATATGCGGAGACAGCTCGCGGACCAGCCTGAGCGCCTCTTCTCCGTTTCTCGCTTCCCCGGCGATTTCCAGATTCAGCTCATCCCAGGGAATCGCCACCTTCAAGCTTCGCAAAATAATCGGCTCGTCATCGACGAGAATCACCCGATACTTTGCTTCTTTGGATTCCATAGAGCACCTCCAGACCATTAATTGGGCAGAGAACTGTTGCGTTGCTTCCAGTATTGCTCGGATGTCGCCTGTATTTGTTCGAGCGCGTCATTCGGCGGGATTTGGCCCGCCAGAATCTGTTCCACGACCTTGAGGAACGTTTTGTTCACCTCGGGAGACAGGGCATTGTCATACGCCAAAAAAATCTCGTCGCTCTGCCGCATCAGCTTCACGACCTGATCGAACACCGGCCCGGTGCGTTCCGAATCAAACGTGATTTTCATCGACGGAATCCGCAAGCCTTCATAAACGACTCGCTCCTGGATCTCTTCCGTATAAAACGCTTGCATTAATTCCAAAGCCGCTGTCCGCTTCGCCTCATCGAGATTGGACGACAGCGCGATTCCGATCGTATAACCGCCCGCCAGCGAGGGCTTCTGATCCGGAAGCAGCGTCGGAAACGAAGTTACGCCGACCCGGTCCGGGAAGTTATCCCCCGGTTCATTTCCGTTATGGAACAGATTGATATCCCAGCTTCCGTTCAAATACATGGCCGCTTTCCCCGACGTAAACAAATCGATCGCCTCTTCCGTCGACAAATCATTAGCCGGCTCGCTGAACGCTCCTTCGGAAACCCAGCTTTTAAAATGCATCATCGCCTGCAGGTAGGCGCTGTTGTTAAAGTCCGCTTTGGGGTTGCCCCGGGTCAGTTGGTTAATGAGTTCCGGTCCCGCATAACGATCCATAAAATAGTGGGCGAAAATCGCGGCGGGCCAGCGCTCTTCATTGCCGAGCGCAAATGGAATCACCCCATTCGCCTTAAGCCGTTTCACCACCTCATCCATTTCCTCAAGAGTCCGGGGCGGTGTGATGCCGTATTCGGCGAAAATCTCCTTATTATAATAAAGCGGCTCGGCATGCCCCTCGATCGGCAGCCCGTAAATGCGGCCGTCGTAAGACCACGCCTCGAGATCCTGAAATTTCCCCTCCAGCCCGCTCTCCCGGACGAAATCCGTCAGATCCATCAGCCGGTTGGAGCGGACATAAGGTTCAATCTCGGCGCCGGCGAACAGTACGAACATATCCGGTGCCGTCCCCGTCACCATTTCGCTTTTGAGCTTTTGCTCCCGGTGGACGGTCTGATCCATCCCCTCAAAATTCACCTTCACATTCGGATGGGAATTTTGAAAGGAATCCACGACTTCCTCAAAAATGCTCAGCATCTTCCGGTCATGCTCCTTGATCCAAAAGTGACGGAAGGTGAGTGTGATTTTTTCGGTCTGCCTCTCTTCGATCGGCTCGCTCCCGTTCTTGGAGAGGATGAGCACCGAGACGGCCAAAACCATGGCGTATACGACGATCCAGCCCCAATTGATCAACCATTTCACGACCGCTCTTCCCCTCCTCATGAATCGATTTTCGGGATGCGAATCCGTATGATCGACCCGAATCCCGGGGAGGAACAGATCATGATGCCGTAATAGCCGCCGAACCGGATGCTGAGCCGCTCGTGCACATTTTTGAGGCCGACGCCGTTCTCCCTGTATTTTTTCAAACTGCCGCGTTCCTTGCTCCATAAGGTCATCAGCGCCACGTGATCGAACCCGGGCCCGTTGTCCATCACGTCGATGAAGATATCCCGCCCGCCATCCCGGGCGGTGATCGAAATAAAACCGCGCTCCTCCATCGGCTCGATGGCGTGGTACAGCGCGTTTTCGACGATCGGCTGAACGATGAGCTTCTGCGTTTTGTAATATTTCAAGGATTCCGGAATTTCGATTTGATACGTGAACTTATCTTCGAACCGGAATTTCTGAATGTCCAAATAATGCCGGACGTGCTCCATCTCCATGGACAAGGGAATCAACTGCTGGCTCTCGCTGATGCTGATCCGCAGCAGTTTGCCGAGCGATACGACCATTTTGCTGATATCCTTATTCCCCTGAAGCACGGCCATCGAATTGATCGATTCCAAGGAATTGTATATAAAATGCGGATTGATCTGCGCCACGAGCGCTTGCAGCTCGACCTCTTTTTTACGCGCCTGCTCCGTCTGCACCTGTTCGATCAGCTCGGAAATTTGCGTACTCATCCGGTTAAAGCCGTCGATCAGCAAATCCGTCTCGTCCCCGGCCCGAAGGGTGGGCGGAATCGGCACAAAAATCCCCTGCTGTACCCGCTTCATACCGTTCACCGCACTGATAATGCTGCGCACCAGCCGGCGAACAAAGTAGCGGTCGAACAAAAAGGCCGATACCAAGGAGACCAACACCAGCACCATAGCGATATTGCGGATCTGAATCGACTCCGAGGCGATCAGCTTGCTCGGCGTAATGGCGACGAGATGCCAATCCTTGTTGTGCGAAGGCAGATAGGTAATCAGCGATTTCTCGCCCGCGTATTTATCGACATAATAGCCTTTTCCGTTTCCGTCCGGCTTCGGACTCTCTTTTAAAAACGGAAAATCCGTACGTTCCCCAATATGCTCGCCCGACTTGTCGAAGACGATATTGCCCTGCTGGTTGACCAGCAGAATATCCCCCTGTTTAAGCGTGGCGGCGTCCCAAAATACCTGATCCAAAAGTTCCGGCTTCACATAAATCACGACGGCTCCGATATCCTCGAGAGAATAATAATCCTTAATCACCCGGGCCTGGATCAAAACCGGCTTCCCCGTGGAGGCGCTGCCATTTTCGCCCGGGCCGACCCAAATGGGTCTGCCTTCGGCCGCTTTCATCGCCTCATACCAGTTTTGTTTGCTGAGCGTATCGAATGACATGGCCTCATTATATTGATACAATAGCTTATCCTTGGAATAGAGCCCGAAAGAAGTAATCATCGGATGGTTGATTAAGTTGTTGATATCCTGCCTTTGATCATAAGTGACGACAAAGTTTGGTTGCTTCAAGGTCTTCTGAATGACCGGCTGCGTTATCGCCGAATTCGAGATGGTGGTGACCTCGTTCAAGGCGTACTTCAGCTTCCGGTCGGTCTCCAGCAGAGAGACCCAATAAAAATTACTCGACTTCTTCTCCATAGCGCCCGAAAAACTGAAATACGAAATCGACCCCATCAAAATTACGGGGATAAACACAAGAAGAATAATAGCCAGCAAGATTTTCCGACGGAGCTTCAAGCCTTCGTCCCCCTCCACAATCTCCTATCTCTATTATTCTTCGTTATGCGTCTTATCTCCTTGCCACCCTAACAAAAGTCCTAGCTTTTTATCGCGCCGGAAGTCAAACCGGCGATCACCCAGCGGCTGAACAGCAGGAATACGATCAGAAGCGGCAGCGTCGCCGTAAACGTGGCGGACATGATCATGCCGAAGTCCAGACCGTCTTTATTGGTGAACAACTGCTGCAGAGCGATTTGAATCGTGTAATTCTCTCTGTTTTTCAACACGACCAGCGGCCAGAAGAAGTCGTTCCAGACATTCATAAAGTTCAGAATGCCCAGCGTTGCCATTGCCGGCGTAACGACCGGAATCGCGATATTCCAGAAAATGCGGAAATGTCCGCCGCCGTCGATCCGTCCGGCTTCCAGCAGTTCGGAATGCACCGCCGAGGCGATATACTGCCGCATCCAGAAAATCCCGAACGCATTGACCATCGCGGGAACGATCAGCGCTTTATAACTGTCGATCCAGTGCAGCTTGGCCATGATGACGTACTGCGGAAGCACACCCAATTGAGCGGGTACCAGCATCGTGGCGATGACGAAAACAAACAGCGTTTTTTTGAACGGAAACTCATATTTGGCAAAAGCATATCCCGCCAGCGTACAAAGGAAGACGACCGAAATCGTGACGGCCGAGGAAACGACGACGGAATTCAATAGCGCCCGGAAAAAGTCCGTCCGCTCCAGTACGCGCGAGAAGTTGTCGAAAAACTCCGCTCCCGGCGTCAACAACGGCGGGATATGGAAAGCGGCATCCTTATCGTTGGTAGCCACCACGAACATCCAGTAGAACGGAAAGATGGATACCAGCGCTCCGATAATCAGAAACAGGTAAAAGAACGTCTTGGCGACCAGACCCGGTTCATCCGGTTTTTTGCGGCTTGCTGCAAGCGTGCTCATGCTTTTTTCCCCCCGGTGTCTCCGCCCATCCGGCTCGATAGCATCATATTCAGGACGGAGAAAAGAATCGTGGCGATAAACAACATTACCGCCGTGGCGGCCGCGGTTCCGAAGAATCCGTTTTTGAACGCCTCATTGTACAGGTAGGTCACCATCGTAACCCCTTCCTGACGCGTGGAGCCTGTGCCGGACTGGCCTAGGAATACGTACGGCTCGGTAAACAGCTGCAACGCCCCGATGGTCGATACCAGCGTGACGAAAATAATGAACGGACGAAGCAGAGGGAGCGTGATATAGATCAGCTGCTGCCCGCGGCTGGCCCCGTCGATTTTAGCGGCCTCGTAAATATCCGTAGGAATGCTCTGCAAACCGGATAAGAAAATGATGGCGTTATATCCCATCCAGCGCCACATCACCATGGTGGAAATCGCGATTTTGACGCCCCACCAGCCGGAGTTGAACGGCACGCTTTCCATTCCCAGGTTGTTCAGCAGCCAGTTCACCATCCCATTGTTCCCGAACATGGTGCTGAACACCAGCGTTACGGCAACAATGGATGTGATATTGGGCATGAAATACAAGATGCGGAACGTGTTCTTGAACTTGTTCAGGGCGGAATTGAGCATGACCGCCACCAGGAGGGCGACGATCAACTGCGGCACCGTCCCCATCAAGCCCATCAACAGCGTATTGGTGAAGGAGATCCAGAAGGTCGGATCGCTCGTAATCAGCTCATAGTTTTTGAATCCGACATATTTCATCGGACCCAGCGCATCCCATTTAAAAAACGACAAATAAATCGTAAAAAGTATCGGATACAATCCGAAAATGGCGAACAGAATAAAGAACGGCGAAATAAACGTGTATGCCGTTAGCTTGCTTCGTCTTGATTCCGTCCAGAATGGCCGCTTGGCCGGAATCGGCTGCGACGGTTTCGCGGTGACTGTGTCAGCCATGACGCACCTCCAGGAAGTCATTGATAAATCCGAATCCGTCGGAGAGATATGCATCTCCCCGCGAATTCGGATGATAAATTGCGCTATGCAGCCGCTTCGATCTTGTTCGGCTTAGCTGCGTTCCACCAACGTCTTGATTTGTTTCATCGCTTCATCCCACTCTTTTTGCGGGTCGGCTTTTTTCTCAAGCACGTTTTTGAGCGCATTTTTGATAATCGTATCGACTTGGTCGTGCAGCGGGCCGTAGTAGACCGGTTTTACGCGTTCCGCCGATTTGGCGTAGGCTTGAGCAATGATTTGCCCGCCGAAGAAATCGTCCTTCTCTTCGCTGAACGCCGGTTCGCTGTAAACCGCCGGAATCGACGGGAACAAGCCGCTGTCTTTAAACGATTTCAACTGGTTCTCCTTGTTCAGGACCCAGGCGATAAACTCGTAAGCTTCCTTCGGATGCTTGCCTTCTTTCGGCAGCGTCAGGAAGGAGCCGCCCCAGTTTCCGGCGCCTTCGGGCATTTGAGCGATCGCCCATTTGCCGGCGCTGTCCTTGGCGTTCCGGATCGTACCGGCGATCCAAGCCGGGCCGAGCATGACGCCGAAATCGCCTTTGTTGATCGCGTTTTGCCATTCCGGCGACCAGAGGACCCAGTTGCCGATCCAGCCTTCTTGAATCCCTTTTACCGTAAAGTCATAAGCTTTCTTGACCTGAGGATTGGTGTCCCCGATGAAAGCGCCGTCCTCTTTGTTGAAGTAGATTTGGTCCGGCGATTGGTCGCGCAATCCGTTGTACACCAGGTCCGTCAAATCCGCAAACGGTTTGCCGGTTTTATCTTTGAATTGTTTGGCAACGGTTGCGAACTTATCCCATGTATCGATCGCCGCGCTGAATTGGTCGGGATCCTTCGGCAAGCCGGCTTGCTCAGCCAGATCCGTGCGGTAGTACACTACCGTAGGACCGATGTCCGTTGGAAGACCCAGTTGGAACGAGCCGTCCGTGGAAGTTGCCTGTTTCCATTTCCAATCCAGGTAGTTGCCTTCGATATCTTTGGCCCCGAGATCGTAAAGGTTATAGAACTTGTCTTGATTGCTGATGAAGCGCTCCATAAAAGCGATTTCAAGTTGAAAAATGTCAGGCGCGCCTGACCCTGCGGACAATGCTGTCGTCAGGTTGTTGTGATGCGCCGTTTGGTCGGACGTATTCTGGAACTTGAAGGTGACGTTCGGATGTTCTTTCGTGTATTCCTTCGCCAGATCCTCATAGTTCGTCGTACCCAGCGACCAGAAAGTGAGCTCGACTTTTTCGCCCGAGTCCGTTCCTCCGCCATTGGAGCCGCCTCCTTCATTAGCGGTCTTCGCCGGAGCGTTTCCGCCGTTTCCGGTCGCTTTATTGCCGCTTCCGCCGCATGCGGACAAGGAAGCGACCATCAGAACGGCCACCAGCAGCATCGCCCAAATTCTCGTTCTCTTCATTGCTTTGTAACCCCTTTCTTGGTAACTCGTATTTTCATCCTTAGTCTAATGGAGACGGGCGTTTTTTTTGAGGAGACAATATTGCGATTTATGGTTGGAATTTTTATGATTCGGGGATAACCTGCTGTTTTGGCGGCACTTGTCCACATGGGGATAAATCAGCCGAGTATATAGAAAATTGTGTACAGTTTGTTAATATCCTGTGTATAAGCATTTTTCTATAAAAAATAGCCACAAACACTCTCTTGCGCCATGAAATCGGCTCGGGCTCCATGGCAAGGGAGTGCTTATGACTCTATATGGGTGGATCTTATGATATCGGATTAGAACAAGCCTACGATTTCTCCCTGTTCGTCGAGTTGGATTTGCTCCGCCCCCGGGGTTTTCGGCAATCCGGGCATCGTCACGATATTGCCGGTGAGCACGACAATAAATCCTGCACCGGCCGACAGCGTTACGTCCCGTACCTGGACGACAAAGTTCTCCGGCGCGCCAAGCAGGTTCGGCTGATCGGAAAAAGAGCTCGGCGTTTTGGCCATGCACACCGGCAAATGCCCGAAGCCCTGGCGCTCGAATTCCTGTATTTTCGCCTCCACCTTAGCGTTTAGACGGATGCCCGCGCCTCTGTAGATCTCCCGGACGATGGTCTCGATTTTCTCCCTGATGCCAAGCCGCTCGGAATAGAGCGGCGCATACCGTGATGATTCCCGTCGAAGCATGGTTCTGAGCGTTTCCGCCAGTTCGATCCCGCCTTCACTGCCCCGGGCCCAGACGTCGGATAGCTCCGCCTTGACGCCCAGGCGGGCGCATTGCTCTTGAACGATCCGGATTTCCTCCGTCGTATCGCTGGTAAAATGGTTAATCGCCACCATGACCGGCACACCGAATTTGCGGATATTGTCCACATGGCGGTTCATATTGGCCAAACCGGCTTGCAAGGCTTCGGGATTCGGTTTATCCAGCTCCGCCCTCGGAACGCCGCCGTTATACTTCAGCGCTTTGACGGTGACGACCAAAACCGCCGCGTCGGGCTTAAGCCCGGCTTGTCGGCATTTGATGTCGAAGAACTTCTCCGCGCCGAGATCGGCCCCGAATCCGGCTTCCGTCAACACGATGTCGGCCAGTTTCAGCGCGGTTTTCGTACCGATGACGCTGCTGCAGCCATGGGCGATATTGGCGAACGGCCCGCCATGCACGATCGCCGGCGTGCCTTCGGCCGTCTGCACCAGATTCGGCTTGAGCGCTTCCTTCAGCAGCACGGTCATCGCATCCGCGGCGCCGATGTGCTCGGCGGTCACCGTCTCGCCGGACATCGTGTAAGCGACGACCATACGGCCCAGGCGTTCTCTCAGGTCCCGCCTATTCTCGCTAAGGCATAGCACCGCCATCACTTCGGAGGCCGTCGTGATCATAAACCCGGATTCGTGCACACCCCCGTTCCCTTCCCCAAGTCCTACGACAATTTGCCGCAAGCTCCGGTCGTTCATATCCATCGCCCGTTTCCACAAAATCCGGTTTGAATCGATTTGCAGCGCGTTTCCCTGAAATAGGTGATTGTCGATCATGGCCGCCAACAAATTATGCGCCGACGTAATCGCGTGCAAATCGCCCGTAAAATGAAGGTTGATGTCCTCGGATGGCATCAATTGAGCTTTGTTGCTGCCTGTCGCTCCACCCTTCATGCCGAAGCATGGGCCTAACGACGGCTCCCGCAGCACAGCGATCGTCGGCTCGCCGATCGCGTTGAGCGCTTGCGCCAGCCCGATCGTGGTCAGCGTTTTTCCTTCCCCGGCCGGCGTCGGATTCATCGCCGTCACCAGCACCAACTTCCCGTCCGGCCGGTTCTTTAAATCCTCGCGCAGGCTTAGATCTATTTTGCATTTGTACCGTCCGTACAACTCCAAATATTTTTCCGCAATCCCGATGGATTCCGCCACTTCCAAAATAGGTTTCATTGCTGTTCAGCTACCTCCAGCCATTACATTTCATTTTCTGCAAGCTTATGAAAATACTATTCCATTGTACATGAAGCGGCCGGAAATATAAGTGACGGAAGTGGTAACGTAGTAACGCGGATGCAAATTCCTGCAAATCTGCAGGAATTTATGGGGAAATAGCCCCCACCGAGCAAAATTCCTGCAAATCTGCAAGCTTTTTTATCGATGGGGGCTCTATGGGAGGAAATAACTGGAAATACCTGCACTTTTGCATCTTTTTCACTGTTCAAGGCTTAAGAGCTCGGAAATTCCTGCAGATTTGCAGGAATTACTGTAGAACATAGAAACTCATCTTATAACGATTTTATAGATAATTTTTTGTTTATTCGATCTGTTGTTTCTTGCCTAAATTCGCCTCCTGGCAACTACCTTCGAGGCCCCCGGCATGAATAGGAGTTATAGACTGTTGGTGCCGTCTTCGAATTGAAACTTCCCACCCTCATTCTTCCTCATATAACCTTCTACCTATTAGTGACCTTGCTTCACTTTCCTCCAAGTCTACGAGCAATCCTATACGATTAAAGTTTATTTCCCTATTTCCGAAGTTAACCATTTCTATAGACTTCACAAGTACTTTTTTGTTTTTATAGTCTCTACAAATTAAAGTATCGCCATTCTTTAAAACGGTCCCACGATCAATGATTTCTCCCCCAATTACAAATCCTCTACCACTGATTTTAAATACATCTATCACTTCAATCTCAAACATGTATGTCACGCCCTTAATGGCAGTTTAATAGTGCTGAATTAAATTCTTGATTCCAATTGCCTTGAAATTTCATTCATCGTATTCACAATATGCTTCCAATCAGGAGTATCCGCATAAAGCAATTTCTTGTTTTCAAACGCTGAAACGAGCTCTTCGTATTGAGATTGATTGGTTAATATTTGTTCACTGTCAATCTCCAGATCGGTGGGGTTACTTTCTAACAATGCAGAAATCTGCTTATTCATATCTAAACCAAATGCTTTAAAACTTTTTACCAGGTCCTCTATAAATTCGAAATAGTTACAGGAAAATGTTCCTTCATGGCTGCTCCATAATGAAATACCTTTATCATTTTGATATTCAGCAAACCAATAAATATGTAACTGATCCTCATTTCTTATTAAAAAACAATCAGGACCTCCTGTTAAATATCCAAAATCCAGCCTTCTACAGTAAAGCCAACCACGGGCCACCTCGTACACTTCGTCAAATTGTTCGTCACTTTCATCCCAAGCTAATTCGATCCAATTTTTTAACAGTTCTATGTATTTCTTTAATTTATCCAATGAATTTATCTTCTGAAAAATTTCGTTCGGAACTGAATTTTCTACATGCCGAATAACTTCGCAAATATCCCAAAATATCCTGGCAAATGGATAATGTACAAATTTAGAATCATTCTCCGGCTTCCATTCCCTAATGATTTCATCACTATATTTAGGAAACTCAACGCCTTTAAAATTAAACCAGTAATGAGCGTCGGTTAATGCAAACCAGTGTAACGTTGAACAGTTACCGTTTTGCCAGGGAACAATCTCCTTCCAGTCTTTCAATTGATATTGAATCAAAAGATCACTCCTGATCTTCAGGTTTTGTTACATCCACATATATCCAAATTCAGGTTTATCAAGCATCGTTAATTGTTTTTCGAAGTCTTCTATTGGTTCTATATCTTCTACAAAATGCCACTTGTTTTTACTGTCCTGCCAATATACTTTCCATTTCCCTTCATCGTTTCTGAATTGAGCGATCGGCAGCTCAACTCGTTCTCCTGGCATATAGGAAGGTACATCTTGTGAAAGAGTAATTGTGTTACCTCGAAACTTATATATGATCTTATATTCTGACTTGAGATGGCCGGGGATCTTCTTATCTATGTAGTTATCAAGTATTTTTTCAAGTCTTTTCTTAGTAAAGGCATCAAACGCCATAAAAATCACCTCATCTAGTATTTAGCTATATTTCCTTATGTTAACGGTTCTTCTCCAAACCTTGCCCACAATAGAGGGTATCTAACTTCCAGGTCTTCTTCCACCCAATCAATTTCAATATCCATGGGTTCAAAATTATATCCGTGAGCTTCCATTTCATTCAAAAACTCCGTGTTGGCAGAATCGTTATACTCGTACGTTCCGGTCTTTTGATAAGTGTAAGCATCTGAAGCCGCTAATAACATTTCTTCTAATTGAGGTGCAAATTCATCTTCCTGTAAATAATCCTCAGTTAAAAATCCAGCTAAAAATTCAGGATTCTTTAAAGCTTGATTGAACACTTCTTCTCCTCGGGAGATTAACCAGCCCCTGAAATAATCAAATCCATCATCCGAACATCCTCCCATAATAACATAGGCCGCACCCCATAATGAAGAAGTATATGATTGTACCATCTTATTCTGAAACTCTATTTCGAACTGAATAATTTCTTTACTCGTTTTCTTGGTTAATTCATTAGTTAGCCATTCTATTTGTTCTGCGCCATACTTTTTGGAATCACTTATTAATTCCCAAAAAATATTTGCTGCCATAGGATTAACCTCCTCCAACGTACTTTTTTCCTATGCGGGATTTCGCCTGAATCCGCTGTAATACGGTGTTATCGAAAGTTACCGATTTCCTCGAATTACTGAACACCTGCGTTTGAAATTATTTTCTCCTAAACATACGATATCTTTAATTCCTTAACGTATACTGCGGTTCCTGAGATAAATACATCGATTGATTTCCCATTTCGTTTTGCCATTACAACAACTCGTCCATCTTTTTCAATCTCTTGCCCTTGTTCAACCAGGAACTCCGCTTCAGCTGTTTCCTTACTTACATACTGCAAATAATAAGCCCCCATGACTCCAGATGCCGTCCCAGTTACGGGGTCTTCAATTGTTCCTGAATAAGGTGAAGAAAAGTGTCTTGCATGCATGCTAGCTCGTTTATCATAAGTTTCTAAACAAAACGGATGAATTGAAGCACGACTATTTTCCGCAAGTATTTCTGGAAAAAGCGAGTTGTTTGGCTTCATCTTTGAGAAACTGTTTAAACTTCGAATTGGAACAAGTAATGTCCAAGTCCCAGTACTTCCATATACAATAGGCATCTTATCGTCTATTTCTTCTTCGGTTAGTCCGATACATTCAGCAAGTTTGGATACTGAACCTTGAAAAGACATAAATTCAGGTTTATCCTGTTTCATCATGACTTGTAGCTCGCCATTACACTTGTTGAAGCGAATGGGTAAGATACCTACATTTGTTTCAATAGTTATTTCACTTTTGTCTGCGTGTATAATTCCCAAAGCCTTTAAACAATACATGGAGCCCACCGTAGCGTGACCACACAAGTTTATTTCATGCCCAGGGGTAAAATACCTCAACCTAAAATCTGCTTTTTGCGAAAGTTGTACAAAAACAGTCTCATTAAAGCCAACTGACTTGGCAATTGCTTGCATGGACTCATCATTTAAACCATCCGTATCCAGAACAACCCCTGCTGGGTTTCCTTTATTGGCTATTGACGAGAATGCGTCATAATGTAATACCTTTATTATTTTCATCTTGAACCCTCTTCCATTATGCTTTCACCCAAATTCCTCTTACATGAGTATATCTAATTTTTTTATGCGCAAGAATATTAACTAATTTATTATATGGATCCCGAACATAGAATCTCCGCACACCCCATGGTTCATCTACTGGTCCATACTCAATCTTGAAGCCTGCATCTGCCATTCGTTTATAAACTTCATCAATATCATCTACCTCAATTGATAAATCAGGCATAACGGTTCCTGCCCCTCCCTCGGACGCAAAGCTAATTTGAATGTTCATCTCATCCTTGGATCCGTAGGTTGCTATCCAACCATGATTCATCATCAATTCGAGTCCCAATACGTCTTGATAGAAAGATTTAGCCAACTCTATGTCATGCGAATGAATGTTGGCCACGATTCGTTTAACCTTCATTTCAATCCCTCCTGCTGTTTAATTCGTCACCTATTCTTAGCCAAGGCCTAATGGCGAACCGCGCTTCTCCTGTTCTATAATCGAAAAATCTTTCTACAATCTTTTCGATTCTATTATCAATAATTAATGACCATGGGCTTCAAATTTTTGAGAGTTCTTTTAATGCATCTCGTGCAACTCTCTGCACAATCAGATCCCCATGGTTCTCAAAATTAAGGAGTAAGGGAACATATTTCTTGTTGTAAGTAATACCTATAGCATAGAGTGCATCAGCTAAATCATGAGGCTCAACCTGATCAATACGTTCCGCAAGATAATCTAGCTGTTCTCTTGAGTAATCAGTAAGTAACTGAAATAGATCATTCTTTATATTTCTATCTTGTTCTTGAAACAGTTGTTTCTGTAAAAGTAGAATGATTTCATCAAAAAACGGCAGATTATAACCAAAGTACGGATCAAGATATCTGTCCAGGCACAGTAAAAGACTTCGCTTCTCATCATAATCGGCTTCACTTAAGTACTTCTTAATCGCTACCGAACCACTTTCAACAATTTCATTGTGCTTCTGAGAATAAGAAATATATCTGGATCCATTATCGTCCATCGATTTCACCTCTCTGCTTTCAGTTTTCTTGTTGCCTCAATAGCATATAACGTCGTTGTAATTCTTAACCCGAGAGGCTAAAGTCCTCCGTCAGGACCGGGGGTGGCTCCACCACTTAGCCTCGTAGCGTTGTTTGCCTGACTCCACGTTACTGGAAAACCTCGGGAAGACCAAATCGTTTTTCGAGACCTCATTCCTTGATTAAATTCTTTGTCATTATTATATCTTTACCAAAATCTTCAGACTCTATTATTTCTAATGCATGGTATCCAAGCTTCTCATAAAATCCTTGTGCCGTAATGCTACTAGGAAGCTTAAGTGATGTAGTCCCGGAATCAAGAGCTATTCGTTCAATAAAATCAATCAGAAATCTACCAATTCCCTTATTGTGGTGAAGAATATCAATAAAAACTGTGTAAATGGTATCTTGATCAAGGCTTGCAGTACCGATTATCTTATTACCTTCAACTACAACATATACTTTTCTGATTTTTGATATCGAAGATATATATTCTGGGGTGAAGATTCTACTCATATTCTTTATTATCTTTTCTGGATAATCTTTGATGTTTACGTTTACTAAGTTTTCTTTGATAATGCTTGATACCATTCCGGAATCCTCATCAATGAAATCCCGAATCAATAAATTAGTATTCAATAATCTCACCTCTTATTAGAATTAAATGTTTGGGTGGTGAATACAAAGTTAGCCGGTGCAGGGTTGTCCGCTGATGCCACTTCATCGAATTATCTCCTAGCGGAAAAGAGCCAACAGGCGACCACGAGTGAATATGGTGTTAGACGATGTTAATGACCTCTCGATCAAACATTCTTGTATTTATAAAAAGACCCAGTCTCAGAAAGCACTTATCCTAGGCTGGGTCACTTATTGTTTTGGGTTCTTTCCTTAAAATATTATGTTAACAGTCTCGAAATCTCCTCGTTGATCAGTTTAGCCTGCTCATGATTTATTGCATGTCCTGCATCTTTAATGACCTTATAATTTAATTTATTATCCTCAAGTCTCTTTATGGCCTTGGGATAATTAGTTAATCTATCATATTCTCCAATTAGAAATATTCCCTTTTCTCTTAATTTAGATAACTCTAAGTCACTGTGGATTTCAATTTTATGTTGCATCATTGATTTATTGTTAAAGTACTTCAATAAGTAAAACCAGTGCTTCATAAGAACATCATTCTCTTCAAACTTGGAGAAGTTCGGCCTGCTTAATTTTCTTAGTAATTTTCTACAATTCTTCTCTGTTGGAAACAGCGCCTCCGGCAGAAAGGCAGCCATCATTTTTGAAAAAATCTCAAATTGACTTGTAGGGATTCTGCCTGCCAGGCAGATTGCCTTGGTGACTTTGTTGGGTCTCTTTAATGCGTAGTAATAAGATAAGTATGCGCCGTATGAAACTCCACATATATTGGTAGTATGTATTTCTAATGAGTTTAATATGTCGTCAATCCAGATCGCTTGATTAAAACTTTTGAAATATTCTTCATTAGGTTCACTTTTTCCTGAACCTCCAATCGCATCAACCGCAATGATGTAAAACTTCTGTGATAGCTCCTTTATGTTGTATATCCACATCATTGCCGAATTATCGGCAGTTCCATGAAACAGTAGTAAAGAAGGCTGCTGACGATCGCCGACAATAATCACGTGTGTCAATCCATAAGTAGTTTCTATATCCTTCTCTTCAAAGTCCGAATCCCAAGAGTTTAACAACATGTCGTATGTATCGACAATCAATTGCCTTCCGGACAGACTTTTATATCTTTTCATCGGCGTTATCCTTTCATAAATGGTTCCGTATGAGAATCACAAACTAATTAATATCTCCATCTTTTCCCTCAAGTATATCAGTATAATAAAATACGGGGAACCAAATTATGAATGACTTTAAGGTCCCCCCCCCCCCGAAGTCTTTCTTTTTGTTCGGCGGTGCTCTACTCTCCCGGGCCTTCGGTCCAAGTTCCATTGCGCTGTAGGACATAATGGTCTTGTTCGAGATGGGCAAGCCGTGGAACCCTCACCTTCGCCACCAAACATGATCATTGCGCTGCTTCCTCAGCCTGACTTTGCCAGGAAACATATCAGACCTCAGTTACAGCTTTCATGTGCAATATAAATTCCTGCAAATCTGCAGGAATTTATGGCTAAAGGACCCCCGCAGAGCGAAATTCCTGCAAATCTACAGGCTTTTTTGCTTTAGGGGCCCCATTCGGACGGACGAGCCGAAAATCCCTGCACTTTTGCATCTTTTTCGCTTTTCGAGGCTAAAACGCTCGGAAATTCCTGCAGATTTGCAGGTATTTCGCTTTTAACATACAAAAAGAGCACCACCGCATCATACGGTAGTGCTCTTCTCAGTTGCTTGGCGGCGTCCTACTCTCCCAGGACCCTTCGGTCCAAGTACCATCGGCGCTGGAGGGCTTAACGGTCGTGTTCGGGATGGGTACGCGTGGAACCCCTCCGCCATCGCCACCAAACGATTCAAGGCGTTAATCCTTGAAAACTGGATACGAAACGAATTTGCGAATTAGCCCCTACTTGGTTTTCGGGGTCCCCGCAAAGTAATCGGAATCAGCATCGAAGCTGTTCTTCACTTTGTGGGGTGATTTTTTGGATAAGCCCTCGACCGATTAGTACCTGTCAGCTCCATACATTGCTGCACTTCCACCTCAGGCCTATCAACCTCGTCGTCTTCAAGGGGTCTTACTAAATTGGGAAATCTCATCTTGAGGGGGGCTTCACGCTTAGATGCTTTCAGCGCTTATCCCGTCCGCACTTAGCTACCCAGCTGTGCTCCTGGCGGAACAACTGGTGCACCAGCGGTGCGTCCATCCCGGT